>DASTEN010000220.1:0-4729 GCA_035709645.1 Sphingomonas sp. | reverse complement strand
ATTGTGACCAACGACAGCCATCTGCACGCCGGACATCTGGGCGATGATGGAACGGGCGAAAGCCATTTTTCGGTCGAGATCGAAAGCCCCGCCTTTGCCGGATTGAACCGGGTCGCGCGCCAGCGGTTGGTGAATCACGCCCTCGCCGACCTGCTGGCCAGCCGCATCCATGCACTGGCGATCCGTGCGAGGGCGCCGGGAGAGGCGTGAATGGCCTATAATCTATGGTATTGGCCCGATATCCAGGGTCGCGGCGAATTCGTGCGACTGGCGCTGGAGGCAGCGGGCATCGATTACCGCGATTGCGCGCGCGAACTGGGGGCACAGGCGCTGATCGACGACATGGCGTCGCGCGGTCCCCGCGGGCCCTTCGCCCCGCCCTATCTGGAAATCGACGGCCACGTCATCGCGCAGGTCGCGACGATCCTGGCGTGGCTCGGCAACCACGACGGCCTTGCCCCGACCGGTCTTGCCGACCGATACTGGACGCATCAGTTCCAGCTGACGATCGCCGACATGGTGGCCGAGGTTCACAACGTCCATCACCCGGTCGCGATGATGGCATATTACGACGACCAGGCAGCCGAGGCCGCGCGTGCCGCACACCAGTTCCGCGAGGAACGTCTGCCCAAATTCCTGGCCCATTTCGAACAGGCCGCGGCCAATGGGGACGATTGGGTGATCGACGGGCGCTGGACGTACCTCGACACCTCGCTGTTCCAGCTGATCGCGGGGCTGCGCTACATGTTTCCCAAGCGGATGGCGGCCATCGAGAGCGACTATCCCAACCTGATCCGCATCCACGACCAGGTCGCCGACCTGCCGGGCATCCGCGCGTATCTGAAAAGCCCGCGCCGCCTGTCCTTCAACGAACAGGGCATCTTTCGCCACTATCCGGAGCTTGACGCTGCATGACCCAAAATCTTTCCGGCGCCGAGCTGTTCGATATCGTGCTGACACCGGTCACGCACGACCTGGGCGGGTTCAAGGTCCACCGGACGTTGCCGGCCAAGGCGCGGACGATGGTCGGGCCGTTCCTGTTCTTCGACCAGATGGGGCCGGCGATCCTCGATGCGGGCACCGGCATCGACGTGCGCCCGCATCCGCACATCAACCTGGCGACGGTCACCTATCTGTTCGGCGGCGCGATCGACCACCGCGACTCGCTGGGCACCAAGGCGCGGATCGAACCGGGCGCGGTCAATCTGATGACGGCGGGGCATGGCATCGTCCATAGCGAACGGTCGCCGGGCGACGAGCGGGCGAAAGGGCCGGAGCTTTCGGGTATCCAGACCTGGATCGCGCTACCGTCCGCGCAGGAGGAGATGGACCCGGCGTTCGAACACATCACCAAGGCACAGCTGCCGGTGATCGAGGACGGCTGCGCTACCGCGCGCGTCATCATGGGATCGCTCTGGGGACACCGCGCCCCGACCACGACCTATGCGGACACGATCTATGCCGACATCCTGCTCGCGCCGGGCGGATCGATCCCCATCGACCCGCACGCCGACGAGCGTGCGCTGTATCTGTGCGACGGCGATGCTCGGGTGGAGGGCATGCCGCTCGACCGCACCAACCTGTACGTCCTGCGCCCCGGCGTTGCCGCGACCCTGACCAGCGAGCGCGGCGCCCGCGTCATGCTGTGCGGTGGCGAAGCGATGACGCCGCGCCACGTCTGGTGGAATTTCGTGTCGTCCAGCCGCGAGAGGATCAACGAAGCCAAGCGCGCTTGGAAGGCAGGGGAGTTTCCGGTCGTACCGGGGGATGCGGACGAGTTCATTCCGATTCCCGAAGTGCCAAAGACGGTGAGCTATCCGTGACCGACCATCGTCATCCCCGCGAAGGCGGGGATCAATAGTCGCTGAGGGATAAGACGCTCACCAGCGCCAGCCAGAATGGATTCCCGCCTTCGCGGGAATGACGGATCGAGAGGATTGCGCGTGACCCACGAAATTCAGCACGTCCCCCTGCCCACCGGCGTCACGCTGGCGGTGGCGGTGGCGGGCGATCCGGCGAAGCCGCCGGTCATCCTCCTTCACGGCTTTCCCGAATCCCACCGGACGTGGCGCGACATCATTCCCGATCTGGCGCGGGACCATTTCGTGCTCGCGCCCGACCAGCGCGGCTTTGCCGGATCGTCGAAGCCCGAGGGTGTCGAGAATTACGCGCCCGATAAGGTCGTCGGCGATCTGATCGCGCTGGCCGATCATTTCGGGATAAGCCGCTTCACGCTGGTCGGGCACGACTGGGGCGGAGCGATCGCATGGATGGCGGCGCTGCAGCGGCCCGGTCGCCTCGCACGGCTGGTGATCGTCAATGCGCCGCACCCGCTCGTCTTCCAGCGCAGCCTGTTCGACGATGCCGACCAGCGCGCGGCGAGCCAGTACATCACAGCCTTCCGCAACCCCGGCATCGAGGCCTATGTCGAAAGCATCGGCATCGAAGGCTTCTTCGATAAGAGCTTTGCCCCGCACGTCGATATGACCAAGGTGTCGGACGCAGAGCGGCAGCGCTACATCGCCGACTGGTCCCAGCCCGGCGCGTTGACCGCGATGCTCAACTGGTATCGGGCAAGCGCCATCGTCGTCCCCGCCCCCGGCGAAATGTCCGAGCGGCCGGCATTTCTCGACGCGCCCTTCCCCCCTGTGACCCAGCCCACGCTAGTGATCTGGGGCCTGCGCGATACGGCGCTGCGCCCGGTCCAGCTCGACGGACTGGACGCGCTGGTCCCCGACCTGACGGTGACGAAGGTCGACGCCGGGCATTTCGTGCCCTGGGAAAACCCGGCGGCGGTGATCGCGGCGATGCGGGGGTGGGGTATCTAGGTCCCCACAATCGTCATTCCCGCGCAGACGGGAATAGATGGTCGCTGAACGACGTGAGACTCACCGCATTCAGCCAGAATGGATTCCCGCCTTTGCGGGAATGACGAACGCAAGGTGGCTGTCATTCACACTGGCGCGACCCCACTCAGCACATAATCGTCCGCCGGCTGCGGCGCCGGCAACCCCTCGATCCAGGCGCCGTGCGCATGAGCATGCGCGACGACCTCCATTGCTCGCGCGCCGGGCCAGTCGCGGACGCGGACCTCGTGCGCGGCAAGATCGCGGTTGGGCTCGAGCATCACCCAGCCGAACGGTCGATCCGCCGTCGCGCGGGCACCGGCGGCTTGGATCGCAGCGCGGATGCGGGTCTGCCGCTCGGGTCCGAGATATTGCCAGACGACCGAATGCAGTACGACGCGGGTGACGCCTTCCGCCTGCGGCTCGGCCAACCGCGCGTCGATCCAGTCCGCCGCGTCGCCGCGATCGAGCGCGACGCCATGCCGACGCACCATTGCGATCGCGTGGTCCAGCCGCACCTGTCGCTCGGTCGCGTCGATCCAGACATAGGCGGCAAGGCGCGTCGCGGCGGCGGGATCGGTCAGGTCGATCGGCGCGACATCGACGCCGCGCACCGCGCCGATCTCGACCGGCGCGGGCGGCGGCGGCGGACCGCGCCATTCCGGCCGCAGCAGCACAGGTGACTCAGGTCCGACCAGCACGCCGCCAAGGTCGAAGCGATACCGGTCGATCAGCAGGTTCAGCCCGGCGCTCGCCCCCAATTCCAGGACTTCGAACCGCGGGCCATATCGCTGTGCCAGATGCAGAAGCCCGAGCATCAACGCGGCCGACCGACCCGGCTCGTTGGTCTGCGGCGGCCCGTCGAGCCATGGGCGCAGCGCCGCGTCATGGTCGACCAGGGCGGCGCGCAACCGCCCGGCATCGCCATCGAAGCCGACCGCCTGCCCCGCCCGGTGCAGCGCATGCAGTCCGCCGATCAGTCGCAACGGCAGCGCATCGGCGATCGGATCGCCTGGCCAGTCGAGCACCGCCTGCCCGGTCCGCGTCGTCCGGTCGAGCCCGTCGGCCAGTTCGCGGGCGATGGCCGCGGTCATCGGCGCGTCCATCGCGTCGCAGAAATCCGCCTGGCGTCTAAACGCCGCCCTGATGCGTTCGTCGTTGTCCATGGCCGCAATTGCGCCCCCTCCCTCGCCTGAGTAAAGCCCGCCCATCATGGCCGATCCGATCGTCATCGCCGTCCCCAAGGGACGCATCCTCGAAGAAGCGCTGCCGCTGCTGGCGCGCGCCGGGATCGAACCCGAACCCGCGTTCCGTGACGACGCCAGCCGTGCGTTGCGATTTTCGACCAATCGCGCGGATATCGACCTGATCCGCGTGCGCGCGTTCGACGTCGCGACCTTCGTCGCGCATGGGGCGGCGCAACTCGGCATCGTCGGGTCCGACGTGCTGATGGAATTCGACTATTCCGAACTTTACGCTCCCGTCGACCTGGGCATCGGCCATTGCCGCCTGTCGGTCGCCGAACCCGCGGCCATGGCCGAGCGCGACGATCCTCGTGGATGGAGCCATGTTCGCATCGCGACCAAATATCCCAACGTCACGAAGGCGCATTTTTCGTCGCGCGACGTCGGCGCCGAGTGCGTCAAACTGAACGGCGCGATGGAGCTGGCGCCGGTGCTGGGTCTGGCGCCGCGGATCGTGGACCTGGTGTCGTCGGGCCGCACGCTGAAGGAAAACGGCCTGGTCGAGGTCGAAGTGATCGCCGAGGTCACCAGCCGCCTGATCGTCAACCGGGCGGCGTTCAAGACGCGCGCGGAAATCGTGCCGCTGGTCGATGCGTTCCGGCGGGCGGTTGCCAGAAAGAACCCCTCCCCTTCAGGGGA
>DASTEN010000219.1:0-6086 GCA_035709645.1 Sphingomonas sp. | reverse complement strand
GATGCCGCAGTAATCGGCGACATCGTAGCCGAAGTCGGCCATGGGCGAGGGAAAGATCGGCGACAGCCAGATCGCGTCCACGCCCAAATCGACGACGTGATCCAGACGGTCGATAATGCCGGCCAAATCGCCGACGCCATTCCCGGTCGTATCGCGGAACGAGCGGGGATAGATCTGATAGATCGTGCCGCTTTCCCACCAGGGGTGCGGCCGGATTGGAGAGGGCATGGCGTTGATACCCCTGGTGACGGCCGGGGTTCCCTCGCGAACGGTCAGACAGAGAAGGTGGGTCTGCGATCTACGCTGCCGTCGCGGCGTAGAGGGCGATCGTTGCGGCCAGCAATTCCTGCATCGCGATGGCCCGGGCATCCTGCGCCGAAATCAACAGGTCCTGCGCATCGAGCAGGCGTTGCAGGTCGACATCGCCTTCCAGATACTGACGCCGCGCTAACGCGGTCGTCGTTCGCGCTTCCGTTTCGACGTCGGCCAGCAACGCCTCGCGGGCACGCGCATGGCGGATCGAAGACAGCGCGTTCTCAACGCCGCGCAACGCATCCAGCACCGCCTGTCGATAGGTTTCCGCCGCTTCGCGCTGCTGACTCAGGCTGAGGGCGAGGTCGCCCTTCAGCCGCGAACGGGCGAAGATCGGCGCGAGCAGGTCGTTGCCGATGCGCGCGATCGGGACCAGCGGCCCGACCGACGCGGTCGTCGCGACCAAGCTGGCCGACAGGTTGAGCGATGGGTAAAAGGCACGCCGGGCCGCAGCCACGTCGCCGCCCGCGGCCACCAGTCGCGCCTCGGCGGCGCGCACGTCCGGACGGCGTTCGATCAGTACGGCCGGGGGTGGGGCGGTCAGCGCCGGCGCGGTCAGATCCTCAAGGACGCCGGTTTCGACGGTAAAGCCCGGAGATTCGGCGCCGGTCAGGACCGCCAGCGACGTTCGCGTTTCCTGCAGCGCCTCCGACAGACGGGTCTGCTCCGCCCGGAGCTGCTTCAGGCGGATCGCCTGCAAGCCGACATCCACGCGCGTGGCGTCACCTTCACGTTGGCGGATTCGCATGATGCGATCGAGTTCGGCCGCCTGCGCGACGCTCGAATCGAGCAACGTCATCCGCCGCGCCAGCGTCGCGCGCTGGACATAGGCGAGCGCGACTTGCGCCTCCAGCGCGATACCCACCGCCGCCCGGTCCAGCTCCGCCGCGCGCAGGCGGCCGGCCGCTGCCCGCCGTTGTGCGCGGTTCCGGCCGAACAGGTCGGGGTCGAAGCTTGCATCGATGCTGGCGAAGCTGCGATCGAAGGAGAACAGCTCGCGCTGACCCGGCAGGCGCGTACCGCCGGGCTGAATGCTGGCGGACACGACCGGAAGCGCGGTCGATCGTGCGGTGGTCAGCAACGCTGCGGCCTGTTCGATACGCGCGTCGCTGGCCCGCAGCGTGGGATTGTCGCGCTGCGCCTTGGCGATCAGCGTGTCGATGTCCGGCGAGGCGAGCAGCGCGCCCAGGGTCTGGTCGGCGACGCCGGGCGTGTCTGGGGCAACCGGATCGGTCCACTCCTGACTGTAGAGCGATGGTGGCACGGCCAGGCGGGCGGGGGGCGCACAGCCGGACGCCATGCCGATGGCGATCAGGGACACATAGGAGCGCGGGGTCATGCCCGGCCTGTACCCCACCGCGCCCTTACGAATGGTTTCCGCCCGCGAAAGCGCGATCGTTCAGGATTAACCGCGCTTTAGACAATCTCGCTTACGCCTCCGCCAGATAGACTTCGGAGACGTCAGACCTTTGTCAGACACGCTTTTCAGGCAGGAAGCGATCGATGCGCAGCGTCAGCGATTGGCCGGCACGGTCGTCGCGGCGGTGCCGCCATCGGCGCGCGTCTACACAGGCGTCATCCTGGCCGTCGCGGCTGCGATCGTGCTGATGCTGGTCTTCGGCAGCTATGCGACGAACGCACCCGTGCGTGGTATCGTCGCGTACGATACCGGCGTGTCGCGGGTGTATCCCCGCGCGGCCGCCGAAGTGCGGCGCGTGCTGGTGCGCGACGGTCAACTGGTCGCCGCCGGTCAGCCATTGCTCGAACTGGGGCTGGCTCAGGGCGAACGCGGCTTAGGGGACCAGATCGCGCAACTCGACCGGCAGCTTGCCGAGATCGATCGGCAGCTGGGCCTGGCCGAGGGGCTGGCGTCGAGCGAAACCAGCGCGCTTCAGGAACAGCGCCGCGGCCTGATGGAAAGCGCGACCTCGCTGGAGCGCCAGCGAGAGATTGCGCGCGAACAGATCGCCCTGTCGGAAAAGTCGGTCAGCCGCAGTCAACGGCTGGCGAAGGAGGGCGCCGGCACGCAGCGCCAGGTCGATGCCGCGCGCGCTGAGCTGCTGATGCGCCGAAGCGAGGTCGAAAGCCTGACCGAACGGCTGATCACCGCGCGAAGTTCGATCGCGGACCTCAGCATCAAGCTGTCGCAAGGCGGGCTGACATCGGGCAAAGCGGCATCGCAGCTGCGCAACGAACGCTCGACATTGCTGGCCCAGCGCGCCGATCTGGTGCGGTCCGATCATCTCGTGCTGACCGCACCAGTCGCCGGTCGCGTCGCCGATGTCGTCGCAGAGCCCGGTCGCCATGCGGTGCCCGACGCCTCGCTCGTAACCGTGGTGCCCGATGGCGGCAGGCTGGAGACCTGGTTCTACGCGCCCTCGCAAGCGGTCGGGTTCGCCAAGCCGGGACAGACCGTTCGGCTGCGCTTCGATGCGTTTCCCTATCAGAAATACGGGTCTGGCCGCGGCGTCGTCACCGATGTGTCGCGCGTGGCGGTCGATCCGGCCGCGGTCGACCCGGCACTTGGGATCAAGGAAGCCAGTTTTCGCGTCCGGGTGCGGATCGATTCGATCGGCTCGGCCCCCGCCACGGCAGCCGGCGTCCGGCCGGGGATGACCGTTTCGGGCGACCTGATCCTGGAACGCCGACCGCTGTGGGCGCTGCTGTTCGCGCCGATCCGTGAAAGCCTGATCCGATGAGCCTAGACTGGTTGTCCGCCCGCCGGATGCAGCCCGTGCTTCAGGCCGAGGCGGCGGAGTGCGGCCTCGCCGCGATCACCATGGTCGCCGAGCATCATGGGCATCGCGTCAATCTGGCGGGGCTTCGCCTGCGGTTTCCGACGTCGATCAAGGGCGCGACGCTGGAGCAGCTTATGGCGATCGCCGCCGAGTTGGAACTGGCCCCGCGCCCGGTCCGCCTGGAGCTGGAGGAACTGCCCGAGCTTCAGCTGCCGGCGATCCTGCACTGGGACCTCAACCACTTCGTCGTCCTGGAATCGGTGAAGCCGGGCAGGACCGCGACGATCCTCGATCCCGCGGTCGGCCGACGCGTGCTGCCGATCGGCGAAGTCAGCAAGCATTTCACCGGCGTCGCGCTGGAACTTGCGCCGACGGCGTCGTTCAAGCCGATCGAGGCGCGGCGCACCACGCGGCTGAGCGACCTGTGGAGCCGGATGACCAATTTCCGCGGGGCGATGGCGCAGGTCATCGCACTGTCGGCGGTCATGCAATTCACCGCCCTGCTGACGCCCTTCTATATCCAGATCGCGATCGACGAGGCGTTTCCGCAGGCCGACAGCAACCTGCTTCTGCTGCTGATGCTCGGCTTCGGCGCGGTCTACGTGCTGGGCGCCGTGACCCAGACCCTGCGCGAATGGGTGATGCTGTCGCTCGGGCAGTCGCTGTCGTTTCATATGGGCGGCAACGTCGTGCGCCATCTGATCCGCTTGCCGCTCGCCTATTTCGAACGGCGGCACATCGGCGACCTGATGTCGCGGATCGGGTCGATCCAGCCGATCCAGCAATTGCTGGCGCATGGGATCGCCAGCGTCGTGATCGATGCGGCGCTAGTCGTGACGACGATCGTCGTGATGATCTTCATCAGCCCGATCCTGTCGGCGATCGTGATCGGATCGACGATCCTGTACATCGCGCTGTCGCAGGGCATGTACCCGGCACTGCGGCGGCGATCCGAAGAGGAAATCCACGCCCGCGCCGGAGAGGAAAGCTATCTGATGGAAACGATCCGCGCGATCCGATCCGTCAAGATTCACGGCCATGAGGCGCAGCGGGAGGGCGGGTGGCGCAACCGCTACGCCGACGTCATCCGCGCTTCTTACAAGACGCGCCGCTTCGCGATCGGTCTCGACCTGGGGGAAGGACTGCTGTTCAACCTCGCGCTGGTTGCGTGCATCTACGTCGGCGGCCTGCAAGTGATCGGCGGCACGCTGACGGTCGGCACGCTACTGGCCTTCCTGTCCTACCGCGGCAGTTTCGCCGCGAGTGCGGTGTCGCTGGTCGATCGGTTCCAGGAATGGCGTCTGGTCGGGCTGCACCTTGACCGGCTGTCCGACATCGTCACCGAAACCAAGGAAGATTTTCCTGCCGCCCCGCGGCGCGACCTGCTGGCCGGACCGGCGATGCGGGTCGAGGATCTGAGCTTCAGCTACGACCCGACGTCGCGTCCGGTGCTCGACGGTATCGACCTGACGATCCCGTCGGGTGCGTTCGTCGCCGTGGTCGGTCCAAGCGGCGCGGGCAAGACGACGTTGATGCGGATCCTGTTGGGGCTGCTGGTGCCGGGGGCGGGGACGATCACGATCGATGGCGTGCGGCTGAACCCGGCGACGATGGCGGGGTGGCGCGCGCGGATCGGCGCGGTGATGCAGGACGATTGCCTGCTGACCGGCACGATCGAAGACAACATTGCCTTCTTCGACGCGGCAGCGAAGACCGAGGATATCGTTCGGGCAGCGATGCTTGCGGAAATTCACGACGACATCGTGGCGATGCCGATGGGCTACCGCACGCTGATCGGCGACATGGGTGCGGCGCTATCGGCCGGACAGCGCCAACGCGTGATGTTGGCGCGCGCCTTGTTTCGCGATCCCGACGTGCTGTTCCTGGATGAAGGGACCGCGAACCTCGATCCCGTTACCGAAGATCGCATCGCCGACATGATCGCCGGACTGCCGATCACGCGGATCGTCATTGCCCACCGCCCGGCGCTGATCGACCGCGCGGAAATCGTCATCAGGGTCGAAGGGGGACAGGCGATCGTCGAGCGCCGAGGGGTCCCGACCTGCACCGCCGTCGGCTGATCGTCGCCCGGACGGTCATACGAAACGGGGCCGTCCTGGTGGACGGCCCCGATCGGATCAGCAGCCCTTCTTCGGCTTCGACTTCGGCTCGCACTTGGGAGCCGGGTCGCACTTGGGCGCCGGCGCGCACTTCGGCGGCTGCGGCTTGTAGCAGAACAGCCACGACAGGATGCCTAACGTACCGCCCGAGACGGCTTCGAGTTCGTTGGTGCGAAGATCGCGCATGATGAGCTCCCTATTTCCTCGGCCGATCCCGTTCGACCGATGTGGGATCATGTAAAACCGCGACTCGCAACCTGTCTCAGGTTAAGATTCGCGGGCGCGTCCCGATCCGAAACGAATTGTTTACCATCATCCCGCCGTTGAGACTTCCTTCAGGCCACCCCCCAGCGCCGTATAAAGCGACACGTCGTTTTGAAGCTGGGCGCTGCGCAATTGCAGCAACTGTTGTTCTGCGCTGAACAGATTGCGTTCGGCATCAAGCACTTCGAGATAGATGGCAAGACCATTGTCATACCGCAGCCGAGCAACGCGCACGAGCCGGCGCTGCGCCTCTATCGCGGCGTTCTGCGCGGTGATCTGCTCTGCATAGCGACGCCGCGCAACCAGGGCGTCGGCAACTTCACGAAACGCCGTCTGCGTTGCCTTCTGATATGCTGCGACCAGTTCGTCCGCCTGCGCCTTCGTCAGCGCGATACCGGCGCTCCGCTTTCCCCATGTCAGGATTGGCTGGGTCGCATTGGCGCCAACGCGGTACTGAACCGAATCGCCACCGATCAGACTGCCGAGCGCGGGAGATAGAAAGCCGAGCAGACCCGTGAGCGAAATCGTCGGCAGGAACGACGCCCGTGCGACGCCGATGTTGGCATTGGCGGCGCGCAGCCGCTGTTCCGCCTGTAACACGTCCGGCCGATTGGTGAGCAGGGCGGACGGAAGCCCCGGCTCGATCCCTGTA
>DASTEN010000218.1:0-3134 GCA_035709645.1 Sphingomonas sp. | reverse complement strand
CCCGACTGGAACCCGGTGAAGATCGCCGCGGGCACCCGCTCTGCGAACCAGTCCCGCGCCGGGCCGTCGCCGACGACCAGGATCTTGTGCGCCACGCCGCGCCGCGTCAGTTCACCCGCGACATCGGCAAAGATGTCCAGGCCCTTTTCCTTCACCAGCCGGCCGAGAAAGCCGATCGCCATGTCGTCGTCACCGATGCCAAGCCCGCGCCGCCAGGCGAGGTCGCGGCGGTCCGGACGAAACCGGTCATGGTCGATGCCGCGCGACCAGATGCCGATCGGCGTTTCGACACCCCAATCCTTCAGAATGTCGATGATGCTGGGGCTGGGCACGACGACGCGGTCGGCGCGGTCGTAAAAACGCGCGAGCATGCGGATCAGCATCGGTTCGATGAACCCGAGGCCGTAATAGCGCGGATAGGTTTCGAAGCGGGTGTGCAGCGATGCGACGGTGCGGATATCGCGTTTGCGCGCCCACGACAGCGCTGCGTGACCGAGCAGGTCGGGGGCGGAGACATGGACGATGTTGGGTGCGAACGCCTCCAGGTCCGCGCGCGGCGCGGCGGGCAGGCTGCGCGCGATCTTATATTCGCCGCGACCGCCGAAAGGCACCGGAATGGCAGGAACGCTCACGAGATCGCCGGTCGGAGCGAACGCCGGGTTTTCGACCGTCGGCGAATAGACGCGCACCGCAGTGCCAGCCGCTAGCAGATACCCGACGAGGCGGTTGAGCGCCTGGTTCGCACCGTCGCGGACATAATTGTAATTGCCGCTGAACAGGGCGACGCGAAGGTCGCGAGGGGACTTGGGCGGCTGCATGGGCGTGAGGCCATAGCGTCGACCTAAGCTCTTGCCTATCTCAGTCGGCAGATTCGCCAGGTCGATATCATTCCGTCTCTAACGTCTTATCTATCGCGAACGCCCGCCCTCGATTGTCGCGGTGCGCTCGCCAATTTTAGTCAGTCGATCTTCGATCCGATCGATCCGCGCGCCCGTACGTGTTTCGCTAGCTGAAATTTGAGCCGATATCCTGGTTTCCACCGAAGACTGCGCCTTTACCAAGTCATCGATTCGGTCTTTCAGTCCAAAGGCGCTGAATATCGCAATCAATAGCCCAACGATGATGATGCCAAGTTGAATGAAGTCGGCCAATCGAAACCCGTTAGGCTTCTCAATCTTGCTGACTTGTTTGGTTAATTCGTCAATCCGAGCGCTGAGCGTACGAAATTGAGCGGCGTCGTCGAGCCCGATATCGCTGGGCGGCGCGTTAGTCGCCTCATCGCCGCTGTTAGCGGATGTCGGACGCCTAGCCATTCGATTTAATTTCAGAATATTGCTGAAGCCACGTCCAACCCGCGGTACGGGCGTAGCCGGAATAGGCGGTCAGCGAAAGCACGACCGCATTTGCCTGCAACTGGTTGTCCGTAATTCCAAGCTTGTCACACACTTGCTTGGTTGTTCCGACGTCGGACAGAAACTAACTATTTGCGGCAAATTCGTAGAAATTCGTGCCGTAATTGGTCTGGATCGCCGCCTTCACGGCGTCCGGGTTAGACTGAGCGATGACGGCGAAAACAGTCATAGAATTCCATAGTCCACGCTCGTCATACGTACGGTCGATATTGGAATATGCAAGTCGATGCCAGTGTGAATTGGGCAGTCCCCCGTGCAGCCGGTATGTGAATCTTGTTCCCCTCTCGTTCCGCGCTTGCTACGGTGTACCATGGCCAAACCTCAAAAGCGCTACGTCTGCCAATCCTGCGGTTCGGTGTCGCATCGCTGGGCCGGCCAGTGCGCGGACTGTCAGGAATGGAATACGCTGGTCGAGGATGCGCCGACCAACGTCACCCCCTTTTCGGCCAAGCACAATCTTCAGTCGGGCGGGCGCGCGATCCTGATGTCGGGGCTCGACACCGACATTGCGCTGCCCGACCGGATGGCGACCGGTATCGCCGAGCTCGACCGCGCGCTGGGTGGCGGGTTCGTCGAGGGATCGGCGACGCTGATTGGCGGCGATCCGGGGATCGGCAAGTCGACGTTGCTGCTCCAGGCTGCGGCGAAGCTGGCGCTGGCGGGGAAATCGGTCGCCTATGTCTCAGGCGAGGAAGCGGCGGATCAGGTGCGGTTGCGGGCGCGGCGGCTGGGCCTCGGCAACGCGCCGGTTCAGCTGGCGGCGGCGACATCCGTCCGCGATATCCTGACGACAGTCGGACAGGGCAGTGTTCCCGACCTGCTGATCATCGATTCGATCCAGACGATGCATTCCGACCTGATCGAAGGCGCGCCGGGCACGGTCAGCCAGGTGCGTGCAGCCTCGGGCGAACTCATTCGTTTCGCCAAGGAACGCGGGACCGCGGTCGTTCTGGTCGGCCACGTGACCAAGGACGGCGCGATCGCGGGCCCGCGCGTGCTGGAACATATGGTCGACACGGTGCTGGCGTTCGAAGGCGAGCGAAGCCACCTGTATCGCATCCTGCGTGCGACCAAGAATCGCTTCGGCGGAACCGACGAGATCGGCGTGTTCGCGATGGACACCGCCGGCTTGAGCGAAGTCAGCAACCCGTCGTCGCTGTTTCTGACCAGCCGCGACGAAAACGTCACCGGCACCGTCGTTTTCCCCGCGCTGGAGGGGACCCGTCCGGTGCTTGTCGAAGTGCAGGCGCTGACCGTGCGGCTGGCGAGCGGCGCTACGCCCAGGCGAGCGGTTGTCGGCTGGGACAGCGGGCGCCTGGCGATGATCCTGGCGGTGCTGGAGGCGCGGTGCGGGTTGAGCTTTTCCTCGGCCGAAGTCTATCTGAACATCGCCGGCGGGTATCGCGTGCAGGACCCGGCAGCCGATCTGGCGGTGGCGGCGGCATTGGTATCCGCTCTGAGCGAACGGCGGGTGCCGGCAGACGCGGTCGCGTTCGGCGAGATCGCGCTGTCGGGCGAGGTGCGTCCGGTCGCCCATGGCCTGCTGCGGTTGAAGGAGGCGGCGAAATTGGGCTTCGGTCGCGCGCTGGTGCCGGCCAAGCAGGGCGGCGAGGGCGCAGCGATGACGCTGTCGAGCTTCGCCAACCTGACGCGCTTCGTTGACCATATGCTGGGGCGGGGATAATCAGCCGGCAAAGGTAATTTCCCCGTTCGTCCCGAGTA
>DASTEN010000217.1:0-7098 GCA_035709645.1 Sphingomonas sp. | reverse complement strand
ATGCGCCATCTGAACGGCGTCATCGATCACGACATGGCGGTCGCGGTGATCGAGCGGCATCGTGCGTCGCAGGTGAGCGACGGACATTGCTTCTGGGCGATCGAGCGAACGGTCGACCGTGCGTTCCTGGGCTTCTGTGGGCTACGGACCGGTGGGCATCCGGGGACCGGGGTTTCCGACGAACTCGAGATCGGGTGGCGGCTTGCTCGCCATGCCTGGGGTCAGGGTTATGCTCGCGAGGCTGCACAGGCGAGTTTAGCCTGGGGCTGGGCGTATACCGACCGGTCGCGCATCGCGGCATGGACCGTTCCGGCGGATGAAGCGTCTTGGGGGCTTATGCGACGCCTTTGCATGACCGCCCGCCCGGAGCTCGACTTCGATCATCCCGACTTCGCCGCGGGGCATCCGCTGCGTCGGCATCTGGTCTACACGATCGATCGGCCCGCTGCGTGAGCGACGCCGACCGGACGCCTACCCCGCGGGTCGCGCGCGTGCTGTTCGTCGCGACGATCCTGACCGGATCGTTCCTGCTGTTCCTGGTTCAGCCGATGATCGCGCGGATGGCGTTGCCGCGGCTTGGTGGTGCCCCGGCCGTCTGGAATTCGGCGATGCTCGTCTATCAGGCGTTGCTGCTGGGCGGCTATGCCTATGCGCACGGCCTGAGCAAGCTGCGGCCGCGGCAAAGTGCGGCGGTGCATCTGGGTGTCCTTGCCATCGCGGCACTGTGGTTACCGATTGGCCTGTATGACTTCGACCTGCCGGCCGATGCCGAGCCCGCGGTGTGGGTACCCTGGCTGCTCGGCGCCTCGATCGGTCCGTTGTTCTTCGCCGTGTCCGCGCAGGCGCCGCTGATGCAGCGCTGGTACGCGGTCGCAGCGCCGGGTCGAGACCCCTATGCGCTGTACGCCGCATCCAACATCGGCAGCTTCGGGGGGCTGATCGCCTATCCGCTGCTGGTCGAACCGGCGATGGCTCTCAATCGGCAGAGCCTGATGTGGAGCGCGGGGTACGTCGCGCTGTTCGTGCTGGTCGCCTTCTGTGCGCTGCGACTGCCGCGTGGCACGACAGAGGATGCGCCGGTGGCGGCGCCCAATGCCCGGACGCCGTTCGGTCGTGTCATGCTGTGGATCGCGCTGGCCTTCGTGCCTTCGGGGCTGATGCTGGCGACGTCGACGTTCCTGACGACCGATATCGTCGCGGTGCCGCTGCTTTGGGTGCTGCCGCTCGGGCTCTACCTGCTGAGCTTCTCGGTGGCGTTCGCCAGCCGGCGGGGGATAGCGGAGGTCATCACGCGGTTTTCGCCGATCACCATCCTGTTGTTCGGCGGGGTGATGATCGCCGGGCATCACGCGATGCCGTACCTGAACGCCGGTATCGCGTTGCTGCTGCTGTTCGTCGTTTCGGTCGCCCTCCACACGCGGATGTATGATTTGCGCCCGGCACCGGATCGGTTGACGGGTTTCTATCTCGCCATGTCGGTGGGCGGCGCGCTCGGCGGGGTATTTTCCGGGCTGGTCGCGCCAGTCGTGTTCGACTGGACATACGAATATCCGCTGCTGGTCCTCGCGGCCGGTTTGTTGGTGCCCCAGGCACCTCTGTTACCGGCCATCGCGAGAATCTGGGCGACCGACCGGAGCGGGATGGCACTTCGGATCGCCATCGTCACCCTGATCGTCGCGGGCCTCGCCATCTTCGCGATCCGTCAGACCGACGCCGGAAACGCCGACGCCGAGAACATCGTGTATCTCGTGCTGTGCGTGTTCGGCATCCTGCTGGTAGGCAAGCGCCTGCCCTACATGATCGCGCTGTTCGGATCGCTGATGCTGTTCGGCGGCTGGCGCGCACTCGAGACGACGCTGGAGGGGCAGCATCGCACCCGCAGCTATTTCGGCGTCTACACGATCCGCAACTACGCCTGGGAGCGGACGCTGGCACACGGCACGACGTTGCATGGCATCCAGCTGACCGGCTCGCCCGAGCGCGAGCGCTATCCGACCAGCTATTATGTGCAAGGGTCGGGGGTCGGCGTGGCGCTGCGCATGACGCCGGAGCTCTATGGCCCGAACGCGCGGATCGGTGCGGTGGGGCTGGGGACGGGAACGCTCGCCTGTTACGCGAAGCCGGGACAGCGCTGGACCTTCTTCGAGATCGATCCCACCGTGGTCGCCATCGCGCGCGATCCGGCGAAGTTCACCTTTCTGTCGCGCTGCCTGCCGCGGGCGAACGTCGTCATCGGCGACGCGCGGATGCGGTTGGCGCAGCAGGCGAGCGGCGCGCTGGACGTACTCGTGCTCGATGCCTTTTCGTCCGACGCCATTCCGATGCACCTGATGACGCGCGAGGCGTTTGCGACCTATGGCCGCGTCTTGCAGGCGAAGGGCCTGTTGCTGGTCCACACTTCCAACCGCTTTCTCGACCTCGAGCCGATCGTGGCGGCCTCGGCGAAAGGGTGGATGGGGGCGATGCTGCAATATCAGCCGAACGAGAGCGAAGGCAGCCAAGCGACGCTGAGCGACTGGATCGTCCTGACGCGCGACCCGGCGACCTTCGCGACAATCATCAGCGATGGCAGTGCCTGGCGCCCGCTATACCCGCGGCAGGACCTGACGCCGTGGACCGACGATTATGCGACGATCCTGCCGGTGCTGAAGCAATTCTGATGACGTCAGGTGACGATCGCGCGAAGGCGGTTTTCCTCCGCCATCTGTCCATCGACGATCGTCTGCGCGCGGGCGACCGCCGCATCCAGCGCGGGGTAGGGCAGCAGGCCGGCGCCCGCCCGCTCGATCGCCAACGCCTCGATATCGGTCATCGCGCCATCGGTCGCGGTGCGTAGCTGCTGCAATTCCCCCAGAGCCTGTTGTGCGTCCAGCCAGCGTTCGGACCCCTCCGCGGCCCCCTTGCCCGATTCGATTCGCCGGCCGAGGGCCGCCTTGCCCGCATCGAAGGCCGCGGCGGCCTTGTCGAACGCCGCGGCCCGCTGCGCGATTCGCGTATCGAGAGCCGGGTCCGGACGGACGGTTTCATCCCGCACCGGCGTCGAATCCGGGCGCGTTTCGATGGCGCGGGGCAGCAGGGACGGTGCATTCACCGGCTGGCTCGCACAGGCGGACAGGGTGATCGGCAGCAGCAGCAGGCGATATTTCATGTCGAAAACCTAGGGATGCATTTTTCTGCAAGCAATGGCTTGCCATCCCCCGATTCGCCGCCTATCAGCGCCACTCCCAAGCGCCCGTAGCTCAGCTGGATAGAGCATCAGACTACGAATCTGAGGGTCGGACGTTCGAATCGTTCCGGGCGCGCCACACCCCCGCTGAACCACCCGGTTCGGCGGGGGTTTGTGTTTCAAGCGACCCCCGGCATGACGATTCATCCCCTGTCCGAAATTCCCGCATCCGCCGTGGAATCGTTGCTCGACCGTGCGTTCGGCGCTGACCGCCACGGACGGACCGCCTATCGACTGCGGGCGGGAGTCTCGCCGATCGCGCCGCTGAGCTTCGCTGCGGTCGATGACGCCGCTGCCGTGATCGGCACCATCCAGTGCTGGCCGGTGCAGTTCGCCGGCGACGACGGTAGGGTCGTGCCGATGATCCTGGTCGGACCTGTCGCGGTCGAACCGGCGATCCAGCGTGGCGGTATCGGCCAGCGGCTGATGACGCAGATGCTTCGCGCCGCCGAATCGTCCGATCTGGCGGGATGCGATGCGCTGATGCTGGTCGGCGATCCCGAATATTATGGCCGCTTCTTCGGTTTCACCGCCGATTCCACCACCGGCTGGCGGCTGCCCGGCCCGTTCGAGCCGCGGCGTCTGTTAGCCCGCGGAACCGGCGTTCCGACCGGTCCGGGCGCGGTCACGTCGCGCGTCTGAGGCTTCCGCCCGATCGCACATCTGCTATGCGTTCCCGCTCCGATGCTTTCTACGTACAAGGTGACGCCGGCGTGCACGACAGTTTGACGCTTCAGGTCCACGACCTCGAAGTCATGGTGCTGACCGGCATCTATTCGGAGGAAACCCACCTCCCGCAGCCGCTGCGTATCTCGATGGACGTCGAGCTCGACTGTCCTGCGCAGTTCACGCCCGACACGCCGCTGTCGGCGTCGAAGAGCTATATGGACCTGCGCCATGCCGCGACCGACGCGCTGCCGGAGGGCGTTCACTTCACCCTGATCGAGGGCGTCGCCGATCATATCGCGGAAACGCTGTTCCTTCAGGACGCGCGGGTGAAGCGGGTTCAGATCCGGATCGTGAAGCTGGCGATCGCGGAAGGGCGCGAATCGATCGGCGTCACGCTCGTCCGGCATCGGCGCTGATCGTGCCGCTGGCGCTCGTCACCGGGGGTGGTCGGCGGCTGGGGGCGCATATCGCGGTGCGACTGGCGCAGGCGGGGTATGATATCGCGGTACAGTCGCGCAGCGGCGACGCGCCTGATGACTGGATGGTCGATCGTCTGGGCGACCGGCGCTGCGAAATGTTCGTCGCCGACCTGGACGATGCCGACGCGGTGAGGGCGTTGCCACAGAGGGTCGCGGATCGCTTCGCTCACCCGATCGATCTGCTCGTCAATTGCGCATCGCGGTTCGCGGCGATGGATGGCGCCGATTGTGCCTTCGATTCGGTCGTGGCGCACCTGCGGACGAACCTGGCGGCCCCGGTCGCGCTGGCACGGGCGATCGCGGACGGCCAGCGCAGCGTCGCCGTCGTCAACATCCTGGATCAGCGGATCGCCAACCCGCCGGTCGATCAGCTCGCCTACACGTTGTCGAAGCAGGCGCTGGCGGAGGCGACACGGACGCTGGCGCTGGCGCTGGCGCCGCACGCGCGAGTCAACGGCGTCGCCCCCGGGCTGATCCTGCCGACCGACGACTATGCGCCCGACCAGTTCGAACGGATCGGCGCGCTGATGCCGCTTGGGCGCAACGCAGGCGCGGAGGAGGTCGCCGACGCGGTCCTTTGGCTGGCGCAGGCGCGGTCGGTGACCGGACAGGTCGTGTTTGTAGACGGCGGCGCGCACCTGAAAAGCTTCGAGCGCGATTTCGTCCATCTGGAGCGCGACTGATCCCGTACGGGCGCCGCTATCGCGGCTACAGCGTGGCTTCGATCGCCCGGGCGGCCGCGTCGGGATCCGCGGCCTGCGTGATCGGTCGACCGACCACAAGGATCGACGCGCCGGCATCCAGGGCGGCACGCGGGGTCACCACGCGCTTCTGATCGCCGACCGGTCCGTTGGCCGGCCGCACGCCGGGTACGACGAAAAATCCCTGCGGCCACGCCTTGCGCGCGGCCTTCACTTCCTCGCCCGAGCACACGACACCGTCGATACCGGCCTCGCGCGCCAGCTCGGTCAGGCGAACGACTTGGTCGTGCGGATCGGCCGTGAGGCCGATCGAGGTCAGATCGCTGCCGTCGAGGCTGGTCAACACGGTGACCGCGACCACCTTCGTACCGGTCGGCGCTGCGGCCTTTGCATCCTCCATCATCGCCCGTCCGCCGCTGGCGTGGACGGTCAGGATTGCCGGCTCCAGGGGACGCAGCGCCTGGATCGCCTTCGCGACGGTGTTGGGGATGTCATGGAATTTCAGGTCGAGAAAGATCGGCAGGCCGATGTCGGCCATTTCGCGCACGCCCGCACGGCCGTTGGCCATGAAGAATTCCAGACCCAGCTTCAGTCCGCCGACATGGTTGCGGACACGCTGGGCCAGCGTCTTCGCCTTCGCGAGGTCGGGCGTATCGAGCGCGACGTACAGCCGCGTGCTCACGGCTTGGGTTCCTCAACCGCCACCGGGGGCAGCGGGTCGCCATCTGCGGGCGGAATGGCCAGCGCCGGCGCGGCGGGCGCAACCGGTATGGGCTGGGAAGGCTGCGAGGTCGCGACGGCGACGCGTAGATCGGCTACGGTCCGCTCGCTGGTGGCGAGCCGCTGCGCCAGCCGCCAGCGGATCGCGCGCTGCCACAGCCACGTCGGGATCAGCCCGAGCAGGAAACACAACAGCATCAACAGCGGCTTGTTGATGTCGACGATCAACCCACCCCACAAGCGGATGTCGACGCTCGTCCAGTTGTTGAAGGCGAAGGCCACGGCCAGGCCGACGGTGAATACGATCAGCAACGTCTTCAGGAACTGCATGCCGGCACCCTATGCGCGCATTGGCCGTTTGACCACCCTCAGCCGATTTCGTTTCGGACCGCCTCGAACAGGCCCGGGATGGCGGTCAGCCGCTCCTCCTCGGCCGCCAGGATCGCCAGAAAGGCGTCGCGCTTGATCGCGGCGATCCGACCGGGTTTCAGCCGCGCGCTGCCAGGCAACGTCGATACGACGATATCGATCAGCCGGTCGGCGCCGTGCAGGCGACCCCACAGATAGTCGTTTTCCCGGTAGGCGCGGCTGAAGAAGGCGCCGAAATTGTGGAACTGCGTGCCCTTCAGCGTCGCGGCGGCGCCGCCTTCGCGAATGGCTTTGGCATCGTCGGGAGAGATGCGATCGACCTTGACCGGATCGAATTCGTCGAGGCCTTCGCCCTGCAGCAGCGGCAGTGTCGCGATGTCGAAAAAGGGGAAGCCGAGATAGCCGAGCAGCAGCGGACGGCGGATGTCCCGGGGCAGGGCGGTCAGCCCCTCCGACAGGCGGCGATCGGTCCTGGCGTCGATCGCCGGGAGGTCCATCGCGGCGTCGAGCGCGTCGAGAGTCGCGGAGGAATCGGTCGAAATACGCCGGATGTCGGGGCGCAGGACGGCGAAGGCGTCGCTTCGTTCGAAATCCAGATATTCGGCAAGCGAAGCGTAGACCGCTTCGCGGACCGGCGCGAGCAATCGATCGTCGCCGGCTTCGTCCATCTCGGCCAGTCGGCGGGCCATCAACCGCAGGCGACGGACGCGAAAGCCCAGGTCGAACCTGCGAAGCGCATCGACGATCGGCGATGTCGTCGACAGATCTGCCGCCGTCTCCATCGTCACGCCGCGATCGGCCAGCGCCCGCATGACCGCGCTGCGAATGCGGCGCTGCCCGTCGGGGCCCGTATCGCCCGCGGCCCTCTGCAACGCCGAAACGGTCAGCGTGATGACGTCGGCGAGCTTCAGCCGGGCATAGGCGGCATAGGTCA
>DASTEN010000216.1:0-3097 GCA_035709645.1 Sphingomonas sp. | reverse complement strand
GTCGATCAGGATCGCATGCCCCTTTTCGGGGTGGCTGCGGACGATCACGACCTCGTCGTCGTCCAGCCGGCCAGGCTTGTCGAGCACCTCTTCTGGAATCGACATCTTGCCGATGTCGTGCAGCAGGCCGGCCATGCCGATGATGCGATGCTGTTCTTCCGGCAAGCCGATGTGCCGCGCCAGGTTGATCATCAGCGCGCAGACCGCGACCGAATGGAGGTAGGTGTATTCGTTCTTGTGCTTCAGGCGCGTCACCTTGATCATCGCCGACGGATCGCGTGCGACGGAGGCGGCGATCTCGTCGACCAGCGGTTCGACCGCTTCGACGCTGATCGCCTGGCCCATGCGCGCTTCGCCGAACATCGCGGTGACCGCTTGCTTCGACCGCTGCACCGTTTCCTGCGCGCGATCGACCTCGGTCACCTTGGCCGCGCGGGGGCGGCGACGCCGCTCGACGAAGACGGGGGCGGCGATGGGGGCGGGTTCGGGAGCGGCGGGCAGCACGGGTGTCACGCTGCGGTCGTCCAAGACGTCGGCAACGATCGGTGCCGGGCCCAGGCCCTTTGCCGTATTGATCGTCACGGCCGAAATGCCCGCATTGCGCAGGCGTTCGATGTCGGCGGCGTCTTCCAGCAGGAACCGCTTCTTCCAGAACGGGCTGCTCAGCCAGGATCCCTCGATCGAATCGATGAAGACCCCGGGACGCAGCCGTTCGATTTCGACGCGCATCAACATTCTACGGAACCGAGCCCCCCACAGGCGTTGCCACTGATCCGGGCGGTATACCGTGGAATAACTGAACATAGATTTATGAGGCGTGCAGGTTTTGCCCATTATGGGTAGCGCGGTTCGCGATGGCCTTTGCGCGGCCACTGCGGTAGCGGCGCCGATATGGGCGATGTCCGCAATATCGTAGTGCTGACCGGGGCCGGCATTTCCGCCGAAAGCGGGATCGCGACGTTCCGCGGCCCGGGTGGGCTGTGGGAAGGGCACCGGGTCGAGGACGTGTGCACGCCGGACGCGCTGGCGCGCGATGCGGACCTGGTGCATCGCTTCTACGACGCGCGTCGTGCCGCGCTGCCAGCGGTGAATCCCAATGCGGCGCACCGGGCGCTGGCGCGGCTGGATGCGCAATGGCCGGGCGACCTGCTGATCGTAACACAGAATGTCGACGACCTGCACGACCGGGCCGGAACGACCCGGCTGCTGCACATGCACGGCGAATTGCGCTCGGCGCTGTGCGCGCGCTGCGGATCGCGCATGGCATGGGATAATGACCTTGCTCCGCGGACGACCTGCCCGGCGTGCGGCGCGGCGGCGATGCGGCCCGACATCGTCTTTTTCGGCGAGATGCCGTATCGGATGGATCGGATCGAAGCGGCGCTGGCCACCTGCGATCTGTTCGTGTCGATCGGCACGTCCCGCGCGGTCTACCCTGCGGCAGGGTTCGTCCGCACCGCGCGGTGGCATGGGGCCCGGACGATCGAACTCAACCTCGATCCGTCGGACGGCAGCATGTATTTCGACCAAAGCCGGATGGGGCCCGCTAGCGTGCTGGTCCCCGCCTGGGTCGACCGGATGCTGGCGGCGGCATGACGCGGCTCTTCATCTTCGGACTGGGGTTCGCTGCGGGACATATCGCAGCCGCCGTGCGCGCCGCAGGCGGCACGGTGATGGCGACCGGGCGCGCCGGGGACATCGCGTTCGACGATGCCGATGCGGTGCGCGCCGGCATTGCGGCATCGACGCACGTCCTGTCGTCCGTCCCGCCCGACAGCGGCGATCCCGTGCTCGATCAATATGGCGACCTGCTGGCCGGCAAGTGGCTCGGCTACATGTCGTCCACCGGCGTCTATGGCGATGCGGCGGGCGCCTGGGTCGACGAAAACGCCCCGATCCGCGGCCGGCGCGCGAACCGCAACATGGCCGACGCCCGGTGGTTGGCCGCGGGTGCGCGCGTCTTTCGGCTGCCGGGCATCTATGGTCCCGGCCGGTCGCCGATCGAGCGGCTGCGCGAGGGCAAGGCGCATCGGACCGGACTGCCGGACCAGGTGTTCAGCCGCATCCATGTCGCGGATCTGGCGCGCGGCGTCGTTGCCGGGTTCGATGCGCCCGCGGGCGCCTATAATCTGGCGGACGACCGGCCGGCGAACCAGGACGATGTGATGGTCTATGCCGCGCGGCTGATCGGCTTGCCGCCACCGCCAATGGTCTCGCTTAACGATCTGTCGCCGATGGCCCGCGCCTTCTATGCCGAAAATCGTCGGGTCGCGACGGGCAGGGCGCATCGCGTGCTCGGCTGGCGGCCGCGCTATGCGGACTATCGATCGGGCCTGCGCGCGGTCAGCGCCACGACCAGCCCGACCATCGCCAGCGCGGCACCCGCGGCGGCGATCGCCGACCAACGATAGCCCTCGAACAGCGTCGACAGCAGCATCGCGATGACCGGTACCAGAACGCCCGAATAGGCGGCCTTGGCCGGCCCGATCACCCGGATGACGCCGTAGTAGAGCGGGAAGGCGATAGCCGAGGCGGCCAGCCCCAGGTACAGAACCCCGGCCCAATAGATCGGGCGCGGGTCGAGCACCGGCGGGCCGACCGTCGCATAGGCGTAGGCGGCGTCGAGCCCCGCACCGATCAGCATCGCCACCCCCAGCATCGACGCCATTGGATAGCGTTTCGCGGTCTGCGTCCCTTGCAGGATGTTCGCGCTGGAGGCGGAAAGCACCCCGGCCAGCGTGAAACCGATACCCGCAAACAGTTTCGCGCCGCCGCTCGGATCGCTGCGCACTTCATGGACGAACAGCAGCGCGACACCGGCGATCGCGATTCCCGAACCCAGCAGCAATTGCCGCCCGAGCTTTTGCGCCAGGAAGATGCGCCCCAGCAGGGCATTGGGAACCAGCATCAGCGCGAAGATGACCGCGACCAGGCCGGAGGTGATATAGCCTTCGGCGCGGTAGACGAAGTTGAAGTTGAGAACGAACTGCGCGGTGCCGAGCGCCGTCGCGAACGCAAGTCCGCGCGCATCGAGCGGCAGCGGGTCGCGCCGCCATGCCGCCCAGGCGAGCATCGCGATGCCGGCGACGACGAAGCG
>DASTEN010000215.1:0-2555 GCA_035709645.1 Sphingomonas sp. | reverse complement strand
GCCTTGAACGTGTCGGTGTCGTAATTGTCATGCACGCCCTGCAGCACGGCAGCGACGCGCTCCAGTCCCATGCCGGTATCGATCGACGGGCGCGGCAGATCGCCGACGATCTGATCGGCTTCCTGCACGAACTGCATGAAGACCAGGTTCCAGATCTCGACGAAGCGATCGCCGTCTTCTTCCGGAGACCCGGGAGGACCGCCCCAGATGTGATCGCCATGGTCGTAGAAGATTTCCGAACACGGCCCGCACGGCCCGTCGGATCCCATCGCCCAGAAATTGTCCTTGGTCGGGATCCGGATGATCCGTTCTTCGGGCAGCCCGGCGATCTTCTTCCACAGGTCGAACGCCTGATCGTCGGTGTGATAGACGGTCGCGGTCAGCCTGTCCGCCGGCAGGCCCCATTCCTTCGTCAGCAACGTCCAGGCGTGGGTGATCGCCTGTTCCTTAAAGTAATCGCCGAACGAGAAATTACCGAGCATCTCGAAAAAAGTGTGATGCCGCGCGGTATAGCCGACATTATCCAGGTCGTTGTGCTTGCCGCCGGCGCGAACGCACTTCTGGCTCGACGTCGCGGTCGAATAGGGACGGCTTTCCAGGCCGGTGAACACGTTCTTGAACGGCACCATGCCCGCGTTCACGAACATCAGCGTCGGGTCGTTCTGCGGAACGAGCGGCGCCGACGGCACGATCTGGTGCCCGGCCTTGCCGAAATAGTCGAGGAACGAGCGGCGGATGTCGTTGGTCGAAGTCATGCGCCGCGACTTAGGCGAGGCGCGGGCTGCACTCAAGCGCCCGAACGTGGTAGTGTCGGGACGAACCGGGGGAGACGGATGATGCGGCTTTACGTGACGGGTGCGCTGGCCGCGCTGCTGATGCCGGCGCTGGGCGCGCAGGACTTGCCGAAAGCGGAGACACCGGCTGCGTCGGCACATCCGATCTGCGGTGGCGACGACGTCGCGGCACGGCGACCGACCCTGCTTGACGGCTATGGCAAGGGCGGCTGGACCATCTCGACCCGTGTTCCGGAGGCGCAGGCGTTCTTCGACAACGGCATGCAACTGGGTGCCGCCTTTGCGCACAAGGCGTCGATCGCGGCGATGCAGGAGGCCGCGCGGCTCGACCCCGGATGTGCGATGTGCGCTTGGGGCGACGCCTGGGCTTCGGGCCCGACGCTCAACTACGACAAGGACGCGGACGAGACCGCAAAGCTGCTGGTGCGGGCGAAGCAGGCGCAGGCGCTCGCTCTGTCGTTCGGAACGCCACTCGAACGCGCGCTGACCGATGCGCTCGTGCTGCGCTATCAACCCGGCCGGCCCAACGCCGGCGCCATCGCCTACGCCAACGCAATGGATGCGCTGGCCCGCGCCAACCCGAGCGACGTCGCGATCGGTACATTGGCGGCAGACGCGATGCTGTTGGCGGGCACGCGGGAGGAAATGGAGGGACGGCCGATGATCGACCGATCGGTCGTGCTGCTGCAGGACGCACTCGCGCGCGATCCCGACTATTCGCCGGCGATCCATTTCTACATCCACGCAACCGAAATCGCCGACGTGCCGGACCGCGCGACACCCTATGCCGATCGCCTGCGGGCGCTTGCTCCGAAGGCAAGCCACCTCGTCCACATGCCCAGCCACACCTATTACTGGATCGGCCGATATCAGGACGCCGCCAACGCCAATGTCGCGGCGGTGAAGCTGGGGATCGAGAACGCCAAACGGTTGGGCATGACCGGGCCGGACGGCGTCTGGGATCTGCCGTACCACGCGCACAACGTCCATTTCGGCGTCGGCGGCGCGATGATGTCGGGTGATAAGGATGCCGCGTTGCTGCTCAGCGACCCGTTGGTCGACGTGGCGGCACGGCGCGACAAGGGATCGGTGTTCTGGCAGGCGATCGCCGGCATGGCCTATGCCGCCGAAGGCCGGTTCGCCGAGCCTGCCAAAGTACTGGCGCTGCCCCAGCCCAAGCTGCCCTATGCGCGCGCCTTCTGGCACTATGCCCGCGGCGAGGCACTGGCGCGGCTGAGCAAATCGGCCGAGGTGCGTGCCGAAGCCGATGCGATCGCGGTGCAGATGCGAACGCTCGACGACACTTCGGGCAGGAAGCTCGCAAAGATCGCCGCGCTAGTGCTCGGCGGGCGCGCGGCGATGCTCGACAACGATCCGCGAAGGGCCGCCAAATTCTACGCCGCGGCCGCGAAGATCGAGGAGGCCAAGCCCATTTCCCAATATTCCGACCCGCCGGTCTGGTGGTATCCTCCGCGCCGGTCGCTGGCCGAAGCCAGGTTGGCCATGGGCGATGCGCGTGGTGCGCTGGCCGAGGCGGACGCCACGCTGAAGCGACGGCCGAACGACCCGATGACCCTTTCGGTGCGTGCACGGGCGCAGGCGGCACTGGGCAATGCGGGCGCGGCCGGACGCGACGCGAAGAGCGCGCTGGCGGGCTGGCGCGGTAAGCGGGCGATGTTCGGCACGGGGCTGATCTAGCCGCTGCCGTTCGTAGCAAAATTTGCTCCGGCGCAGGCCGGAGCACGCTGGCGCGTCGTCGCC
>DASTEN010000214.1:0-3766 GCA_035709645.1 Sphingomonas sp. | reverse complement strand
CGCCAGTTGTAGGCGGCACGCGCGGACAGCGGGCCCTTTTCATAGAACAGCACCGCGTTCACCGTATGCTTCGAAATTCCCGCCAGCGGCTGCTGTGCGGCAAACGAACTGCGCGCCGCGCCGCCGACCTGCGTGTTCGAGAAGTCGCCGCCGTCGACATAGGTGTAGGTCAGCTGCGTGCCGAAGCCGCTGAGCAATCCGGGCAGGAAATCCCAGCTGTGCTGGTACGCCAGCTCGACACCCTTCAGCGTGCCCCCCGACGAATTGACGGGACCGTTGACTTCGACCGGGATGGTCGTGCCCGCGGGGCTGGTGAACTGTTGCAGGTCGATCCCGCCGTTCACGATGCCCTTGATGTCCTTCAGGAACACCGCGGCCGTCAGCGAACCGACGCGCGCGAAATACCATTCGGCCGAGATGTCGAAGTTCCACGACGTCACCGGTCGGACGTTGCGATTGCCGGTGAACAGCTGGAACAGCGGCCCTGTCGCCAGCGTGCCGTCGGCCCGCAGGTCGTTGGTATTGTCGCCGATCGTGCCGCCCGACGAGAACAGCGCAAGATCGGGGCGCGAAATGCCCTTGGACACCGCGACACGTCCCAGCCAACCGCCGCCGAAATCCATCTTAGCATTGAAGCTGGGCAGCCAGTGATCGAACGTAATCGCGCGATCGTCGTTCAGGAATTCGCCGGTGAAGGCATTGGCGAATTCCTGCTGCCGCGCCGCGGACAGGCTGCAATAGCCAGGCAGGCTCTGCCCCGGCGGCGTCTGGTTGCACGCAGCGGTGATTTCCGCGACCTGGACGCGGCCGTCCTTGTTCCCCCCGGGACCGTTGTCGAACGAGAATCCGTTGGGGAAGCCTATCAGGCCGCCGGTCTTTACCCGCGTCTGGACATAGCGCACGCCGATGTTGCCATCGAGCTTGATCCCGCCGCCGAATTCGCTGCCGAAGTCGACGCGGCCATAGGCTGCCTTGGTGACTTCGCCGACGGTCGAGATTTCCGGCGGGCAATAGGGTCCGCACGCGACGGTGGAGCCATCGATCTGCGTATAGGACCGGCCCTGGACGCCGAAGAACGGGTTGGGGGTCTGCGAGAAGGTGTTGATCTCCTGCGCCTGCGCCTTCGACACGCCGTTCAGATATTCGCCGAGAAAATCGTCGCCACCGAAGAAATAGCTCGCGCCGTTCGCGATCGGCGTCGGCGCGTTGCCGCGCTGGAAATTGCCGGCGAACGGATTGCGCAGGCGCGAATAGTTCGGGAAATCGCTGACGAAGGCACCACCGGCGATCGCGAATTCCTGCCCCGGCAGTCCGGTGAAGAATCGTCCCGGGCTGAACGGGCAGTTCGGCCCCGCATTCCACGGCGCACACCCGGCGCGGCCGGCCCACGGCGCCGACAGATTGCCCCAGGTACTGAAATTGGTGTTGCGCGTCGTACGATCGCGATCGCCCCACCGCCCGCCAAAGCGCACCTTCTTGATGAAGCCGGTGTCGCTGACGTCGAATTCACCGTCGAGCCGCAGGCTGTCCAGCCTGGCGTCGTTCTGTTCCAGGCTGTCGAGCAGGAACCAGTAATAGCTGTAGAAGCCGCTGCTGAAATAGTCCGCCGGCGACCCCTGCGGCGCGAGGAACTGGATCTGCGGGGTCTTGCCCGTCGCGTCGATCGACACGTCGGCCCAGGTGTTCATCGCGCCGATGACCGAATCGCGCTTCAGATCCGACGTCACGCGCTGCGCTTCGAAGTTCAGGCGCAGGCGGTCGCTGACGTTCCATTTGAGGTTGAACGAGACATCTTCGGTCTTGCCGCTGGCGTTGCGCTGGAACCGTGTCGATTCCATCGGAATGCCGCCGCGTCCGAAGGGCGTGGCATAGGCATCGCCGGGACGCTGGGTCAGGATGCCGCTTTGGAAAATGCCGTTCGAATCGAACTGCCAGGTGCTGCCGGGCCGCGGGACCGGGAACAGCGCGTCGTCATTGACCTGCGCCAGGATGGCATATTCGTCGGTGAAGAACGACGTATCCGACTTCAGCCATTCGACGGTCGCGAGAAAATCCCCGGTCGGATTCTCGTACTGCAGCGACGCGTTGTAGGCGCGGCGGTCGCGATCGAGGTCGGTGGTGCGCACGCCGGCCCCCTTGGGCGCGACGACCGAGCCCGGCGGCGGGAAGTTCGCCGCGGTGAAGTTCGGCGTCGTGCCGAAGCCGCCAGAGCCCACCGACACGACGCGCAGGCACGGGCCGTCGAGCGTCTTGGCGCGGTAGCAGGGATCGGTCAGCTGCGAGGCGTCGGTCCGCGAGGACAGTTTCGACCGGGTGGCGCCAAGCTGGACGCCGAACGTGCCGATGCCACTGTCGAACGTGTTGGACGCGAGCACCGAGAAGCCCGGCGTCCACCGCTTGCGCAGGTCGCCGTAATTCGCCTCGAGCGTTCCGGCGATATGGAAGCCCTTCTTGTCGAGCGGCTTGCGGGTGACGAGGTTGACCGTCCCGGAGATCCCGCCGTCGATCATGTCGGCGGTGGTGTTCTTGAACACCTCGACCCGGCCGAGCAGTTCGGGCGACACGTCGTTGAACGACAGTTCGCGGCCGCCCGTCGCCGAGAAGATGTCGCGTCCGTTCAGTTCCGACCGGACGAACGGCAGGCCGCGGACGATGACGCCGGTTCCCTCGACCGAGAATCGATCGGGGTCGCTGGTCTTCTCGAAGCGGCCGATGTTGACGCCCGGCACGCGTTGCAGCGCTTCGGCGACCGACCGGTCGGGGAGCGCGCCGATATCCTCGGCGGTGATGACGTCGACGACGGTGTCGGCATTTTCCTTGCGCGACTGGGCGTTCTGCAACGACGCACGAAAACCGGTGACGACGATCGTTTCCGGGGTGTCGGCCGCATCCTGTTCGGCGGCGGGGCCATCGGTGGTCGCTCCGGCGGAGCCCGCCTGCGCGGTGTCCTGTGCCGGGCCCGATTGCGCCCAGACGGGCTGCGCGGCGCAAGCGACCAGCGCGAAACCGGACGCGCTAGAAAGCGCGAAGAGACGGCGTGCAGCCGCGATGGTGCGATGACGACGGATCAACCAAACCTCCCCAAATCAGTCGATAGCGACAGGACGACGCCTGTTCTTGACGCGACGATACGCGCTTGCGTGAACGTTCACAACAAAATAATGAACGTTCACATTTGGCGTCGGCGCGAACCGCTGGCAAAGCCGAAGTCACCAGGGGGAGAGTGCGCGTGAAACCGATCCGGCACATCGTCATCGTCGGCGGCGGGACCGCGGGATGGATGGCCGCGGCGGCGCTGTCGCGGCTGCGCGAAGGCAACGACCTGGCGATCACGCTGATCGAATCGGAAGAGATCGGGACGGTCGGCGTCGGCGAGGCGACCATTCCACCCTTCGTCGAATTCAATCGCCTGCTGGGGATCGACGAACGCGACATGATGGCCGCCACGCAGGCGACCTTCAAGCTGGGGATCCAGTTCGCCAACTGGGGGCAGCGGGGCGACAACTACATCCATCCGTTCGGCGCCTATGGCTATCCGATCGAGGGACTAAGCTTTCACCAGGTCTGGCAGCGCGCGCGCCAGGCCGGGGATCGGCGCCCGATCCAGGTCTTCAACCTGGAAACGCTGGCCGCATTCTTCGGCAAGTTCGCCCGTACCGAAGATTACACGCAGGGCGACGGCCTGCCACCGGTCAACTATGCCTATCACATCGATGCATCGCGCTATGCCCGATATCTGCGCGGGTTCGCCGAGGCGCGCGGCGTC
>DASTEN010000213.1:0-2076 GCA_035709645.1 Sphingomonas sp. | reverse complement strand
GCCTGACCCAGGAATTCCTCAGCGATTGCGTCGGCCTGACGTCGGTGCACACCAATCGCGTGCTGCGCCGTCTGGAGTCGGTAGAGTGCCTGCGTCGCGACGGCGATCGGTACCAGATCGTCCACGACCAGCGCCTGCGGGAGTTCGCGGAGTTCGATCCCACCTACCTGACACCGGTGCTCCAACAGCCCGCGTGACCGCCCATCCTCACCGATCGAGGATGGTGCGGTATAGCGCGATATAGTCGTCGGCCATCCGCTCGACCGAAAAGCGCCCGACGACCGACTGGCGGATCCGACCACGATCGAGATCGGCGGCACGATCGATCGCGCTGAGCGCATCTTGCGGGGTGTCGACGAGAAATCCGGTGACGCCGTCGTCTATCAGTTCCGGCATCGATCCGCGGCGGGTCGCGATCACTGGCGTACCGCAGGCCATTGCCTCGATCACCGACAGGCCGAACGGCTCGTCGAAGTTTATCAGGTGCAGCAGCGCGCGCGAACCACCCAGGGCCGTTATCCGCGCATCGCCGCCGACTGCGCCGTGATACCGGATCTGGTCCCCATCAATCTGCGGCGCAATCTCGCGGTCATGGTAACCGGCGTCCTGGACGATGCCGTACATGTCGAGCCGCCGGCCCGTGGTGCGCGCCGCCTCGATCGCTTCCTTGGGTCCCTTGTCGGGGTGGATACGGCCGAAGAACAGCAGGTCGTCGCTGCCCTGGGGGTCGAAGGTGAAATCCCCGATCGGGATGCCATGATGGATCGTCGCCGCATAGCGAAGCGCGGGATGGCGGTCCGCATCGCTGATCGCGACGAAGTGGACGCGGTCCTGAAACGGTTCGTACATCGGCAGGATGCGGTCGGATGAAAAGCCGTGGATCGTCGTCACCATCGGCGTGTCGACGAAGGGCGCGAACGCGTGCGCGGGAAAATCAGCCTGATTGTGGATGATATCGAAGTGGTCGGCCTGGGCAAAGACGTGCGCGAGGTGGCGGTGTTCCCACACCTTTGCATCGATCGCGGGATCCTCCGAATAGGGGGCGGGCACCACCCCATCCAACCTGCCGGTGGTCAGACTGTCACATGTGGCGAACAGCGTGACGTCGACGCCGCGCGCTACCAGCGCTTCGGTCAACAGGCTGGTGACCAGCTCCCACGGCCCGTAATGTCGCGGCGGCGTCCGCCAGGCGATCGGCGCCAGCATTGCGATCTTCATGCGAGGACCAGTCCTTCATTAGGGCGGAGCCGTCCGGGGGAGGCGGGAGAATCGAGCGTCGAAAGCATGACGCGTCCCGCCCAGTCGAAGGCGGCCTCTCCGGCCGTGAGATTGAGCACGATCGTCCGGTCCCCATCCGCGTGCGTCCGTCGATAGGCGAGCACGCCAGTTGGCGCGTCGAGCAGCTGCATGCCGCCCACGGCCAGCGCCGGCGTTTCGCGCCGCGTGGCCAACAGGCGGCGGTAGAGCCACAGCATCGAACTTCGGTCGTTGTCCTGCGCTGCGACATTGCGGGTGGGCCAGTCGGGATTGAGCGGCAGCCAGGGCTCGACCGTACTGAAACCTGCGAAAGCGCGCGCATCCCAAGGTATAGGCGTTCGCGATCGGTCGCGGCCGATATTCAGTGTCGGCTGTCGAAAATGCTGCGGATCGCGGATCCGATCGGGGCGGATCGGCGCATCGCCGATCGCGATTTCATCGCCCTGATACAACGTCGGCGTACCCCGTAGCGTGAGCAGCAGCATCGCGGCGACGCGCGCCTGCGGTTCGCCGATCCGGGCCGCGATGCGCGGAGCGTCGTGGCTGCCGAACACCCAGTTCGGCCATCCCCATTCCGGCAGTGATGCCAGATAGTCGGCGATCACCCGACGCAGGACATCTGCATCCCACGCATTCTCGATCAGCTGAAAATTGAACGGCAGGTGGACCTCTGGCCGATCGGGGGTGCCGAACCAGCAGGCATGGGCGGCGTTGGGCAGGAAGATTTCGCCGATCAGCACACGCGGTCGTCCGGTGCGCTCGCCATAGTCTTCTGCCAGTGCGCGCATGTCGGCGGCGATGGCATGGGCCTCGGGCTGA
>DASTEN010000212.1:0-2419 GCA_035709645.1 Sphingomonas sp. | reverse complement strand
GCGATCATCACGGCGGCTGCGGCGAACATGATGCTGCCGGCCGACACGCTGGAGAACATCACCATCGCGATCGCGATCGCCGCCAGATAGACGCGCGCGCCGCCGGCCAGCACGCGCCCGACCAGGAACATGCCCCCCGCCGCGCGCTTCGCCCGCCCGTCAAAGCGCTGGCCAAGCAGTTCGTACACGGTCGTGACCCGGGCGGCGTAGAAGCGCGGGATCAGCACCTTCGCCACGAAGATTGCGGCGAAAACGGAACTGAGGACGCCGCCGAGATAGGTATAATCGCTGCGATAGCCGTAATCCGGCCCGCCCAGGAACGTCGCGGCGGATTGCGTCGCCGACAGCACGGACACCGCGGCCAGCCAGGCGGGAACGGTATGCCCGGCGAGGAAATACTCCTCGGCATCGGCGGTCCGGCGGCGCGAAAAGGCATATCCGCCGACGATCAGCACGGCGACGTAGATGGCGACGACGATCCAGTCGAGTGCGGCTAATTGGCCTGTCATCGGCAGATGGTAGCGGAGGTGGAAGCACTTGCAACTCCATCCCACCCCCCGTCCTCCCCGTAGAGGCGGGGCTCAATAGTCGCCGGACGACGGGAGACTCATGGCATCCAGCCAGAATGGGATCCCGCCTTCGTAGGAATGACGGGTTGGTGGCAGGGGAGGGCTAGGTCCGCACCGCCCGCAGCGCTGCCGGCCACAGCAGTATCAACGCCGCCACCGACGCCGCGAGGGTCGCCAGCGCCGCCCCCAGCGCCTCGAACCGCGGTACCAGAATGATCGCCGCCAGCACCAGCACGCCGACCGCCGCCAGCCGGATCCGGAAGGCGGTGCCCGCGCGGCCCGTGCCGATCAGCATCGGTTCGAATCCGATCCCCATCACGTCGATCGCGACCGACAGGCTGAGGACCAGCACCAGCGGCCACGCCGCGGTATAGGCCTTGCCCCCCACCAGATGCAGCGCGGGTTCGCCCAGCACCGGCACGGCCAGACAGATGATCGCGCCGACCGCAAGCGTCAGTCGGGTCGACTGACGAAACAGCCGGCGCAGGTCGTCGCGGGAGGTCGCGCGGTCCGCCCGGCTGAATTCGGGGAAGATGCCGCGCGAAAACATCTCCGCGATCTGCGCCAGCGCCTGGCTCAATTGAAACGCCAGGCGATAGGCGCCCGCAGCCGCCGGCCCGGTGACCAGTCCGACGACGACCACCACGCCCTGCCGCCCGACCGCGTTCAGCGTCGCCGACACATTGGTCAGCGCGGCGAAGCGTATCATTCCCGGATGCTCGCGCCATGCGCCGAGACTCCCCCGCCACCCGCGCATCAATCCCGGCGCCACGCGCCACACGGCACGCCAGTGGACGATCGCGGTCACGATTTCAGCGGCGCCCCAGGCGATCAGGAACCCGCGTACGCTCGGGCCCGTGGCCACCACGATCGCGGCACCGACGAACCGCATCACCGGCGTGGTCGATTCCGCCGCTGCGCCTATCCCGTAGCGGTCGAACAGGCGCAGAACACCGATCGCGCTCGATCTGATCGAAAGCATCAGCACGGCGCAGAATATCATCGCATCGCGCGTCATCCGGTCGTCCCAGCCGAACCGCGCATCAAGCGCCCAGAGGACGGCCCAGACGACGCCACATCCCGCGATGGCCGCACCGGCATCGAGCAGCGCGCAGAACCGCACCAGTCGCCCCAACGCCGTCGTATCGGCCGCGGCCTGCAACGGCACGCCATAGCGCACGACGACCTGCCACGACTGGAACAACATCATCGCCGCCACCGCCTGGCCGATCGACAGGATCAGCATGAACTGGCCGAACCCCTCCGGCCCCAACGTCCGCGTGGCCAGGCCGAGGTAGACCAGGCTCAGGACCGCGCCCAGGCCCTTGCCGGTCAGCAGCCAGCCGACATTGCGCAACGCCCGTCGAAACGGGCTCGCGACCTTTTCTTCCGCCGCCAAGGTCTTAGATGTCGCACGCGATGCGCATGCCACGCCCCTTATCGTCGACCCCGCGGGTGCGCCACCGGTGAAGATCGGCTTTCTCTACAATCACGACGCGCTGCATCAGGTCAGCCACACCGCGCCGGTGGTGGCGGCATTGGCGAGTAACGCGCGGGCCGAAGTGACCGTCCTGACGTCGAGCGATGAACAGGCAGCCCGCGTCCGGGCGCTGATCGGCGCGGAGGCTGCTGCGAATGTCCGGTTCGTCGCACTGGAGATCGGGCCGATCGCTCGGATGCTGGATGTTGCCCTGCGTGGTGTCGCGCCGTTCCGACGACTGGCGGTATTACGCGAGAACAACGCCGAATTCGCACGTCTCGACGCGCTCGTCGTACCGGAGACGACCAGTCTGCTGCTGCGCGATCGTTTCGGCCTGACCGATCTGAAATACGTCTGGATCCCGCACGGG
>DASTEN010000211.1:0-5470 GCA_035709645.1 Sphingomonas sp. | reverse complement strand
ATAGTTGGCGGGATTGATCAGCGCGTCGTTGTTGTCGATCGCGATCCGGTCCGACAGCTCGGTCATGTCGTAGGTGATGAAGCTGTTGGGCGGGCTGTACGCATACATCGCGTTCAGATCGAGGTCGTAGAAGGTGTTGGTCAGGTGGCCGATCCGCCCTTCGAGCGAGCTATCGTCCTCGAATTCCTTCACCGCTTTGAAGATGCCGCCGCGGCTGACGTTCTGGAACCGGTCATAGTCGTACGACGCGCGCGTCCGGCCGATCTTGAAGCGGGCGCTGTTGGGGCCGGTGCGGACCAGGTTCGAATATTGCTCGACCAGGAACTGGTTGAACGTCTGATCCTCGACCTGCTTGTAGTAATAGCCAAGCACCGACAGCTCGAACCCGGGGGCGGCGGCGAATTCCAGCTGGGCCGATCCGCCCAGCGTCCGCGTGTAGTGGGTGTAATCCATCGGGCGGATGAGCGAGGGGAACGGGTGCAGGCCGTCCCAGTCCGACAGGTCCGATTTCGCGACGGTTCCGCGCGGCGTGTAGAAGATGCGGCCGTTCGCGTTGCGCTTGGTATAGTCGTAGTTGCGTTCGCGGAACACGCCGCTCAACACCACGCCGAACTGTTCGTTGGCGCCGAACCGGTTGGCCCACACGCCCTTCACGCCCAGTCCGACCGGACGGTCGCGGTAATTGCCCAGGCTGTTGACGCCGGGCACGTAGGTGCCGGTACCGCTCTGGACGAACGCCTGGCCGTCGATGAAGAACGTGCGCCTGTCGTGCAGCGCGCTGCGGGGCACGATGTTCGTCACGCCGCCGATCGCGCCGGCGTCGAGATCGGACGTGAACGTCTTGTAGACCTCGGTCGTCCGCGAAATCTGCGTCGGGATCAGGTTCAGGTCGACGCGCCGCAACCCGTCGCCGTCGTTCGCGCTGGAAAACATCGCCAGCCCATCGAACGAGGTATAGTTCAGGTCGGGCGAAATGCCGCGGACCGACACATAGGCCGCTTCCTGTTCGCCATACAGCGTCTGCATCGAGCTGACGCCGGGCACGCGGATCAGCGCTTCGGCCAGGGTTTCGTCGGCCAGATCGCCGGTATCGTCCTGGGTCAGCGTATCGACGACGCCGATCGCCTCGCGCCGGTTCTGGACGGCTTCCTGATTGCGCAGCGCGCTGCCGATGACGGTGACCGTGCCGTCATCCTCGCCTTCGTCCTGCGCGTCGTCGGCGGGCGCCGGCGCAGCGGCCTGGCGCGCCGGTGCGGGCGATGTCGTCTGCGCGGACGCGCCCGACGCGAGCAGCACGGCGACCGCGGCAGCAGCGCTGCCGTTCAGAGAACGTAGTTTCATGCGTTTTCCCCCAGTGATCGTCGAGGTAGCGGTGACGGCGTCGTCGCCCGTGGCGACTGCGGACGTCACACGTCGAAGGCGTGCGGCAGAATGACCAGATCGCGGATGATCACGCCCGGCCGGCGGGTAACCATGAACAGGATCCCCTCGGCTACATCGGCCGGTTCCATCAGCGCGCCGGCGGCGATCTCGTCCTTCAGGCGCTGCGGATCCCAATCCTTCAGCAGCGGCGTGTGGACCGGCCCCGGCAACACCGCCGCCACGCGCACGCCGTGCGGCGCCACCTGACGGCGGACGGTGTGGACAAAGGCCTGAACGGCGTGCTTCGACGCGGTGTATACCGGTTCGGCGACGATCGGGATCGCTCCGGCGATCGAACTGGTGACGATCACGTCGCCGCTGCCCTGCCGCATCATCGCCGGCAAGACCGCTCGGATCGTCTGGAAGGTCGCGTTGACGTTCAGGTTCAGCATGGCGTCCCAGCGCCCGGCATCCCCTTCCCACACCTTTCCGCCGACATAGCTGCCGGCATTGGCATGCAGGATGTCGATGCGTCCGTGCCGCGCGACGATGGCGTCGATCGTCTGCTGGAGCGCGGCATAGTCGAACAGGTCGACGACGTCGGCGATCGCGCCTGGCCCCAGATCGGCAACCGCGCTGTCCAGCGCGTCGCGGTCGCGATCGAGCAGATGGACGATCGCCCCGGCCGCAATCAGCCTGCGGGCGGTTTCCAGCCCGATCCCCGAGGCGCCGCCGGTGATGGCGGCGATCTTGCCGTCGAGTGACAGGGTTTGCATCGTCGTCTCCTGAGCCATGATCACCACCGCAGGTCTGAAAGGATGAAGTCGGGTTTGGCGTCCGATCGATCGATCATCGCCGCCAGCGCGTCGCCGTCGATGTCGGCCACGATGCCCGAGCGGACCAGGCACCCCGCCAGCCCCGCCCCCGCAGCGCCGGCAATGTCGTGGTCGATGCTGTCGCCGACACACAGGATCCGCGCAACGGGGACATCGGGTACCAGCGCACGGGCCGCGGCGTAGATCGCGGGATAGGGTTTGCCGATCCAGGTCACGGTCCCGCCCAGCGCTTCATACGCCTGCGCGATACGGCCGGCACCGAAGCGCAGGCCCGCGGCGGTCAGCATCTCGAAATCGGGGTTGGTGCACAGCGCCGGAACGCCCCGCGCTGCGGCAACCGCGAGCAGGTCGCGGTAGCTGTCGAGCGACCGGCGGTCGCCCTCGCTACCGGCGATCAGCACGAAATCGCAATCGGCGGCATCGTCGACGACTGTGATCGGCAGGCCGGCGATCGCCGAACGATCATCGTCCCGCGTCAGCAGCAGGCAGCGCCGCGCCGCGGGATCGTCGGCGAGCATCGCCCAGCCGACCTCTCCCGACGTAACGATCGCCTGATACAGGTCGGGCGCGATGCCCAGCGTCGTCAGCCGTGCCGCGTTGCGCGCGGCCCGCTTGCCCGAATTGGACAGCAGCACGACGCGCTTGCCCGCCGCGCTCAGCGTCCGAAGCGTGGCGATCGCCTGTGGATAGGGTGTCGACCCGTCATGCAGCACGCCGAACTGGTCGATGAACAGCGCATCGAAGCGATCCGCCACCTCGGCCAGGCCGGCAATAGCCTGCGAAAGAGACGCCATCGTCATGCCGGCACGCTCGCGCTGACCGCCAGTCGCGCCAGTCGAGCGACACCACTGGCGGCCTCCACCGAACGCGCAGGCAGGAACGGCGCGCCGAGCAATCGCTGACGCATCAGCGTCCAGACGGGGTTGGCTGCGCCGCCCCCGACGCTGCGCACCGACCGCAGCACGGGCGCGCCGAGCTGCGTCAACCGCGCATAGCCCTCCGCCTCGATACCCGCGATACCGGCAAGCAGTTCGTGCAGAAAGTCGGCCTCGTCGACCGGCCGGGGCGACACCCGCGGCGGCAGACTGGGGTCGGCGAACGGAAAGCGCTCGCCGACCGCTAGCAATGGGTAATAGTCCAGCCGCGCGTCGCGATCGGGATCGATGTGTTCCGACAGCTCTATCAGGCGATCGCGATCGAAATAGGCCGCCAGCACCCGCCCGCCGGTGTTCGATGCGCCGCCGGCCAGCCACCCGCCTGCGATGCGATGGCTGTAAATGCCGTGCTCGGGCGAACAGATCGGGCTGGCGGACAGCACTTTCAGCGTCAGCGACGATCCCAGCGCCGTCACCCCATCGCCGATGTCCGACGCCCCCGTCGCCAGGAACGACGCGCATCCATCGGTGGTACCCGCAACGATCGTCACGTGCCGGCCAAGGCCGTAGCGATCGGCCATCCCCGCTGTGATCGGGCCGATCGGCGCACCGGCCGGGACGACGCGCGGCAGCAGCGCCGTACGCAGGCCCGTGTCGGCGATCCAGTCCCCCCACCGGTCGGCCTGGCAATCATAGCCCGTCTTCAGCGCGTTGTTCTCGTCGCCGACGTCCCACGCACCGCTCAACCGTGCCGCCAGCCAGTCGGCCTGGTGCAGCAGCCGCGCGATGCCCGGAACATCCTGAAGCACCAGTGCCTTGGCCAGGCCCGATGTGGGGCCGTGCGCCGCGCTATGCGCCGGTGCCGCGTCTGCGACGCGCCGGACGACGGCAGCGTCGTCGACCGCGTCGTTGTACATCAGCGGCGGCGCTACCGGCCGTCCCGCCGTGTCGATCGCCAGCAGCGTGCCCGACGTGCCATCGATCGCGATGGCCAGCACCGCGTCGCGATCGATGTCCGCAAGCACGTCCTGCATCGCGGCATCGACCAGCAGGGCCCATGCCTGCGGATCGCGCGGATTGACCCGCTGATCGGCAAAGCGGCGCGACGCCACCGCGATCGTATCGCCTGCCGCATCCAGCGCGACGCACCGGATGCCGGACGTCCCGACATCGATGCCGAGGACCAGCGACGCGGTCATGCCGCGGACCGGGTCGTACGTGCGGCACCCGCTGGCGCGGTCGCGGCGCCATCGGGCCGCGGCAGGCGCGCGCGCCATTGCCGGCGATAGGCGTCCAGCCCGGGAATGGCTGCCGGCGCAGTCGGTCCCGGTTCGGGTATCGGCATGTCGATGCCCTGCGCGGCGAACGCCAGCGCTGCGGCGCCCACCGCCGTCCCCTCGCCGATGTCGGCCTGGAACACGCTCTGATCGGGACGCAGTTGTGCCAGCAGCCCGGCCAGCAAGCCCCCGCTCGCCAGCCCGCCGTCGACCACGATATCGCCCGACGAGCGGATCGACTCCAGGCAATGGTCGGTCATCATCGCGACGTAGAGCATCGCCAGCGCGGCCCGGTCGGCCGGATCGGCCAGCGCCGGCAGGTCCGGGGTCGGAACGTGGCCGAAGGGGCCCGCCGCAGCGAACGCCGGCGGCGTCATGACGCCATCGGAGACCAGGCGGCGCACGGCGTCGGGATCGACCGCGGCCACCGGACCACCGGCGATCACGTCGAATTCGCGGCCACCCATGAAACCGACGGTCGGGACCGGCTCACCCGCCACGTCGACGTTGCAATAATGGTCCATCCCCGCGTCCAGCGAGTCCAGCGGGCATTCGGGATTGAAGACGATCACCCACGTTCCCGTCGACACCAGCGTAAAGGGCCGGCCGACTGCGCGGCGATAGGCGTGGAGCGCGGCGTTGCTGTCGTGGACGCCATTGTGGACCGCGACCGGGCGGCCACCCAGCGTGCGCGTCCCGATCACGGCGCCCGCAGCCACCATCGCGGGCATCTTCGCCCGCCACCCGCGCGCATCGACGACCGAGGCATAGTCGCGCCGCGCCGGTGCCCAGATATGCGAATGACAGCCCATGTAGCTGTATTCGGCGACCGCAGTACCACCGAGCCGCCAGCTCCAGAATTGCGGATAGCCAAGGATCGCTGTCGCGCGCGCGGTCGCGTCGGGATCGAGATGGTCCAACCACAGCAGATGGCGGCCATAGTTGAATCCCTGCGGCCGCGGCGGGGCATAGGTTTCGCTGTAGGGCGGCAGGGCGGCCGCGACGGCTTCGGCAAGATCGCCCGGCAATTCCTGTTCGTAATCCAGGATCGGACGGACCAGACCAGCACCGTCGGTCAGCGCGAACGTGCAGCCATGGCCTGCGACCATGATCCCGTTGA
>DASTEN010000210.1:0-16036 GCA_035709645.1 Sphingomonas sp. | reverse complement strand
AGAATTGATCCCCGCCTTCGCGGGAGTGACGTTACCGTTTTGAGATCGCCGGCAGGATCGAATCCAGTAGCAGGATGCCGGCTTCGGTCGTCGCGATGTGGTCACCGTCGCGTACCAGCAGGCCGTGCCCGACCAGCCGATCGACCGCCGCAAAATCCACCCACGTCGGATCGACGGTGATCCCTTCCCGCATCCGGAGGCCCATCACCAACCCTTCCGATGCGCGGTCGGCGGTGTCGAGCGCATCCTCGCTCTGCATGCCATGGCCGTTGCGATCGGTCGCGCCCAGCCAATTCTCGGGCTTCTTGTGGCGTACGGTCGCCTGGCCCCCGCGCCGGCCGTGCGCCCCCGGCCCGATGCCGGCATAATCTAGGTAGCGCCAGTAGGTCAGGTTATGCCGGCTCTCGGCGCCCGCCCTCGCATGGTTCGACACTTCGTAGCGCGGCAGGCCGGCGACACGCGTCATCGCCTGCGTCGTCTCGAACAATTCGGCCGCGGCGTCGCCGTCGGGGATGGTCAGCTCACCCTTCGCCGCCAGCGTCGCGAAACGCGTGCCGGGTTCGATCGTCAGCTGGTAAAGCGACAGATGTTCGGTCCCGAAGCTTAGCGCTCGCGCCAGTTCGGCCTCCCACTCCACAAGCGTTTGGCCCGGCCGGGCGTAGATCAGATCGAAGCTGACCCGCGCGAATTCGCGCTGCGCGATGTCGAGCGCGCCCAGCCCCTCGCGCACGTCATGTGCGCGTCCAAGGAAGGCAAGCGCGCCATCGTCGAGCGCCTGCAATCCCAGCGACACACGGTTCACGCCCGCCGCCGCGATATCGGCGAACCGCGCGGATTCGACCGACGACGGGTTAGCCTCCAGCGTGATTTCGATATCGTCGGTGAAGCCCCAGCGTCGTTCCGCCGCATCGAGCAGCGCCGCGACGGTTTCGGGCGGCATCAGCGACGGCGTGCCGCCACCGAAGAAGATCGACCCCAGCCGCCGCCCCGGCAGCACCGCGGCTTCGTGCGCCAGATCGGTCAACAGCGCGTCGCGCCACCGCGCCTGATCGACGCCGTCGCGGACATGGCTGTTGAAGTCGCAATAGGGGCATTTGCTGACGCAGAACGGCCAGTGGACGTAGAGCGCCAGGGGATGTTGGGCATTCATGTGCTGTGCGCTATGCGCCGATGTCATGCGAAAGTCATGGCTGATCCCGCTCCTGCTGCTGACCGCCTGCACCGCCGAGGATGCCCCGGAGCGCGTCGTCGAGCGGCGCCCCTTCGCCGGGCCGGCCCCGCGCGGGGCGGCGATGCTGCAACAGGCGATGACGACGATGCACAATGCCGCGCGGGCAAGCGTGGGTCAGGCGCCGCTGACCTGGGACCCGGCGTTGGCCGACGCAGCGGGGGCCTATGCCCGCGACATGGCGCGAAGCGGACGGTTCGAACATTCGGCGCAGCCGCGCGGCAACCCGAACCAGGGCGAAAACCTCTGGACCGGCACGCGTGGCGCCTATCGCTATGACGAAATGGCGCAGCACTGGATCGACGAACGGCGCGTCTTCGTGAACCGCCCGTCGCCCGATTTCAGCACGACCGGCGATTATCGCGACGCGGGGCATTACGCGCAGATCGTGTGGGCGAACACGCGGCGGTTCGGCTGCGCGATGGCGGTGGGTGCCAGGGACGAATATCTGGTGTGCCGGTACGTCCCGGCCGGCAACGTCGTCGGCGAGCGCGCCCTGCCCTGAGTTTCAGGATTCCCGACACCCGTCCCGGGCGCAGGTCGTCACCCGCGGTTCTTGCGACGGGGCTGCCGCTTGGGCGTTGGCTTCGCGCCCCAAAACCGCAGCCCCAGGATCGCACCGCCGATCGCCACCGCGCCGAGCCCGATGGCGGCACCGATCAGGCCAACGGGTATCGCCGGCACCGTATCCGCGGGGGCCGCCACCCGCAGCACCGGCGGCAGGTCGGGACGATCGTGCTTCGGCTCGGTCAGCGGAAAGGGCGACTGATTGGCTTCCGGCACCGGTGGGCTGTGCGACATCGATCGTCCTTGTAAGCGGGTGTAAGATCGATGGACCAACGCCATCCGTGCCGCTTGGCTCCGCGGCCCGTTAATCGGGGTTGGTCTGACGCCCGGCTTGCGCTACGCGGCCGGGCCATGACGCGCGTTGGCATCATCATGGGATCGACGTCCGATTGGGACACGATGCGCCATGCCGCAGACATCCTCGACACGCTGGATGTCGCGTACGAAACCCGCGTGGTGTCCGCGCATCGCACCCCCGACCGGTTGTACGACTATGCCAGGGGCGCAGCGGCACGCGGGCTGAAGGTGATCGTCGCGGGCGCCGGTGGTGCCGCGCACCTACCCGGCATGGCCGCAGCCATGACCCACCTGCCCGTGCTGGGCGTGCCGGTCGAATCGAAGGCACTGAAGGGCATGGACAGCCTGCTGTCGATCGCCCAGATGCCCGGCGGCATCCCGGTCGGTACCCTGGCTATCGGCAAGGCGGGCGCGATCAACGCCGGCCTGCTGGCGGCAGCGATCCTGGCGGGCAGCGATGCGGCGCTGGAATCGCGGCTGGTCGCCTGGCGCGCCCGGCAGACCGACAGCGTGGCGGAAACGCCGGAGTAACCGACCACCGCCGTTCGTCCTGACCTTGGAGGATTTATGACCGCCCCCCTTCCCCCCGGTTCGACGATCGGCATCCTCGGGTCCGGCCAGCTTGGACGGATGCTCGCCATCGCCGCGGCGCAACTGGGCTATCGCACGCACATCTACGCGCCCGAGACGGGGCCGGCGAACGACGTATCGCCGCTGATGACCCGCGCGCGCTACGACGATGCCGGCGCCTTGTCCGCCTTCGCGCGCAGCGTCGATGTCGTGACCTACGAATTCGAGAACGTCGCCTTCGCCCCGATCGCCGCCCTGTCGCCGATCGCGCCGGTCCGCCCACCGGCGATCAGCCTGGCCACCGCGCAGGACCGCGTGAACGAGAAAAGCTTCGTCGAAGGGCTGGGCGGCCGCCCCGCCCCTTGGCGTGAAGTGACCTCGCTCGCCGACCTGGAGGCCGCGATCGACGCGATCGGCTGCCCGGCGATCCTGAAGACCGCGCGTTTTGGTTACGACGGCCGTGGCCAGGCGCGGATCACGGCGCCCGATCAGGCGCAGGCCGCGTGGGATGCGATCGGCGCGGCACCGGCCGTGCTCGAAGGCTTCGTCGAATTCGAACATGAATTCTCGATCGTGCTGGCCCGCGGATTGGACGGCACCATCGTCAGCTACGCCCCGCCGCTGAATGTCCACCGGAACGGCATCCTCGACACCTCGATCATACCCGCGCCGCCGCAGGTCGCCGCGCAATGGACCGAAGCCGCCACGCTCGCCGGCCGCGTCGCCGCTGCGCTCAACCATGTCGGCATCCTCTGCCTCGAATTCTTCGTCGGCGCCGATGGTCCGGTGTTCAACGAGATGGCACCGCGCGTGCACAATTCGGGGCATTGGACGATCGAAGGTGCGGTCACCAGCCAGTTCGAAAACCACATCCGCGCGATCTGCGGCCTGCCGCTGGGCTCGACCGATGTGGTCGGCCACGGCGCAGTTATGGAAAACCTGATCGGCGACGACTGGCAGCGCTGGAGCGACGTGCTGGCCGAACACGACGCTCATCTGCACCTCTACGGCAAGCATGAAGCGCGTCCGGGGCGAAAGATGGGGCACGTAACGCGGGTGAAGCGGTAAACCAACTTCTCCCCTGCCTGAAAGGGAGGGGCCGGGGGTGGGTTGGCGTGCGCGGTACGCCAGTCTACGCTCACCTCATTCGGCACCGCATCGATCCTGAACTGACACGACGCGCTCGCGAGTTGCGCAATAATCCTACGTTGGCAGAACGCGTCGTATGGCAGCGTATCTCGCGATACCGTCCGGCCTTCCCCCGACAATTGCCTCGGCGGCATCCACCCTCAGCCCCTCCCTGTCAGGGAGGGGAGAACGCGCGTGGCTCGATCACGGCAACACGACTGAGTTGCATCCCCGCCCCCACCCGCCCACAGTCGCGCGTATGTCCACCGACCACCCGTCCACCCCCGCCAACGGCCGGCACATCGCGCTGCTGATCGACGCCGACAATGTCTCGCACACCAAGATCGGGGCGATCGTCGCCGAGCTGTCGAAATATGGCACCGCCAACATCCGCCGCGCGTACGGCGACTGGGCGAGCCAGAGCCTGAAGGGCTGGAAGGACAAGCTTCACGCCTTTGCGATCCGTCCGGTGCAGCAATTCAGCTATTCGGCGGGCAAGAACGCCACCGACATCGCCATCGTCATCGATGCGATGGAATTGCTCTACACCCAGAAGCTCGACGGCTTCGCGATCGCGTCGAGCGATGCCGATTTCACGCCGCTGATCATGGCGCTGAAGGCCAACGGGCAGGATGTGTTCGGCTTCGGCGAGCGCAAGACGCCCGAACCGTTCGTCAACGCCTGCTCGACGTTCCTCTATCTCGACAGCCTGGTCGATCCCGACGCGCCCGCCCCTGCCCCGGCCAAGCGCCCGAAGGCCGCGGCCAAGCCCGCGCCGGCCGAGCCCGCCGCCCCGACCGAGCCCGTCGCCCCGACCGAGCCCGAACGCCGACCGCCGCTGGCGCAGGATGCGAAGCTGGTGACGGCGCTTCGCGGCGGGGTCGAAGCGGCCGAGCGCGACGACGGCTGGGCGCTGCTGTCGACTGCCGGCAGCCGGGTGAAGCGTCAGGCGCCGATCGACCCGCGCAACTACGGCGTCCGCAACTTCCCCGCGCTGTTCGAGGCAGTCGGGCTGTTCGACATCGTCAAGGGTGGCGACGGGCACGCGTACATCGCCGACAAGCGCAACCGCGAGCGGACGGCGGTGCCGACGGTTTAGGGTTATAGAAGGATTTTTGGGCGCCCTGCGGGCGCGAGGCGCAGAGGCGCGAAGAGGTCTGGTCTGACGCCAGCGATCGGAAGACGCCTCGAACACTCGTTGCACGGGCCGCTTCACAGCCAATCAACCTACGCTCTCAGCGCCTTCGCGCCTCGCGCCCGCAGGGCGCCCGAACACCCTGCTTCTTTTCTTCGTGCAACACGGCACGGCGCACAAAAGAGCGGTGCTTCGACACGCGCAGCACGAACGGGCAGGGGAAATCGTCTTCACGAAAAAGGCACGCCCGGACAAAAAAAGGCGCGCCGCTGGCAAGCGACGCGCCTTTTCGCAACCCGGCCGGTGGATCAGCCGATGCGGTTGCCCGTCATCGGGAAGCTGCCGAACGCGCCTGCGGTGACTTGGCCGTCGATGGCGTCGCCGTCGACGGTCGCTTCCGCCGTAAGCGTCATCGGCATCGGCACCGTGATGTCCAGGCTCCACGACAGTTTGTCGCCGTCGATCTTGCCGTTCTTGATCTCGGTCGTGCCCATCGCGCCCGAATATTGTCCGGTGAAGGTGTCGCCCGACGAGGTGATCGTCAGCGTCGCCTTCTGGTCACCCATCGGCGACTTCACGAGCGTATCCCAACTACCGTCGATATTGGCCATGATCGTGTCCTCTCACTTCGCCGCGGTGGGGGCTGCCGCGGGAGTCGCGGCGGCCGGAGCGGCGCTCGGCATCACCTCGACAGGGATGCCGAGCGTGTCAAGCTGCGGCTTCACCTTGGCGGCGTCGCCGACGACGACCCAAGTCAGCTTCGACGGATCGATCGCGCCGCGCGCCGCCTGGTCGAGCGCCGCCGGGGTCAGTGCGCGATAGCGGGCGGGCAGCTTGACGTAATAGTCGTCAGGACGGCCGTACTGCTCCATCCGGATCAGCGCCCCCATCAGCGCGCCGCCGGTTTCGAAGCTGCCCGGCAGCGACCGCACGGAATTGACGATCGCGTTGTTCGCTTCCTGCGCCGTCGTGCCTTGCGCGCCCAGCCAGCCGGTCAGGTCGCCGCGCGCGGCCTTGATCGAATCGCCCGTCTTGTCGGCCTGCACCGGCGCGATCAGGAAGAAGGGCATCTGCTCCTCGACACTCTGGAACGTGGTGCCGGCATAATAGGCCCAGCCCTTGGTTTCGCGCAGGTCGGTGATCAGGCGCGCGCTGGCCATGCCGCCGAACACGTCGTTGGCGGTGTTCAGCGCCAGCGGATCGTCGGTGCCTTTCACCGGGGTGACCTGGCCGGCGATGATCATCGATTGCGGGCTTTGCGGCTTGTCGATCAGCAGGATGCGCTCGGCCGTCGCCGCGGCGGGCGCACCGAACGTCTTGGTGCCCTTGGCCGCAGCCGGCGCACGCCATGACCCGAGCTTCGCCTCGAGCAGCGGCTTGATTTCGGCAAGCGTGGTGTCGCCGACGACGAACAGCGTGCCGTTGTCCGGGCGGATCCAGCGCGCGTGATACGCCACCAGATCGTCGCGGGTCGTCGCCTTCACGCCCGCCGGCGTGCCCGACCCGGTGAACGGCATGCCGTACGGGTGGTTCGGACCGTAGATGATCGGCGGCAGCGTACGGAACGCGATCGCCTGCGGCTGGGTGTTTTCAGCGGCGATCCGCGCCAGCTGGGTACCGCGCAGACGGTCGACGTCGGCCGGCTTGAACGCCGGATTCCGCAGCACGTCGGCGAACAGGTCGAGCGACGGCGCGAGGTTCGCCTTCAGCGCCGACACGCTGACGGTCGACGCGTCCATGCCGGTCGAGGCGTTGATCGATGCGCCCAGACGCTCTTCTTCCTCGGCGATCTGCGCCGCGGTGCGGGTCGTCGTGCCTTCGTCGAGCAGCGAGGTCATCAGCGTGCCTTCGCCCAGCTTCGCGCGGTCGTCGGCGGCCGAGCCGGCGTCGAACGACGCGGCGACATTGACGACGGGAACGGTCGTGCGGCGGGCGAAGACGACCTTCATGCCGTTCGACAGCGTGGTCCGTTCGATCGAGGGGAATTGCAGCGCGGTGACGTCGCCGACCGGCGGCTCCTTGCGCGTCGCGGTCGCGGGCGGCGTGCTCGAGGCCTGTTCCTTGACCGCCGGGGCTTCCTTGGCCGCGACGTCGCTGCCCGCCAGTGCCTGATCCTCGGGCGAGCGTTCGCCCTTCTCCAGCGTCAGCTTGAAAACCGGGCGGCTCAGCCACTTGCGGACGACCGCACCGACGCTGGCAGGCGTGGCCGACGCGATGGTCTGCAGATCCTTCTTATATTCGCCCGGATCGTTCGCGTAGACCGCGCCTTCGGCCAGCGCGACGGCCTTGCCACCGAAGCCGCCGACCTGTTCCAGCCCCTTCACCCGGCTGGAGAGTGCGGTGGTGGCGGCGCGGCGTACCTCGTCCTCGGTCGGGCCGGTCTTGATGAAATCGGCGATGATTTCGTCCATGCGCTTGGCGACCACGGCGGCGTCCACGCCCGGGCGGACGCGCGCGGTGATCTCGACGAACGACAGTTTCTCGTGGCTCTGCAGGCCCGCCGATACGCCGACCGCCAGATTCTCCTTGCGCACCAGCGCGTCGTACAGCCGCGAGCTGCCGAGACCGCCGAGGATGTCGAGGCCCAGGTCGAGCGTCGGATTTTCGGGATCGGTCAATCCCGGGCCGGTCCATTCGCGCGACAGGCGGGTCTGCGCGACATTGTCCTTCATCACCTTTTCCACCGGCGCGGCGAGCGTCGGGATGGCGACCGCCGGCCGGGGCGTTTCCGGCCCGCGCTTGATGTCCCCGAAATACTGCGCGACCTTGGTCTTCGCGGTGGCCAGATCGATGTCACCGGCCAGCACCAGCACCGCGTTGTTCGGGCCGTAATGGTCGCGGAACCAGTTCTTGACGTCCTCCAGGCTGGCGGCGTTCAGGTCGGCCATCGAACCGATCGTGGAGTGGCGATACGGGTGCCCTTCCGGCAGCAGCGCGGCCAGTTCGGCATATTCGACCAGGCCGCCGGGCTCGTTCTCGCCCATGCGCTTTTCGTTCTGGACGACGCCGCGCTGGTTATCGAGCTTTTCCTGCGTCACGGCGCCCAGCAGGTGCCCCATGCGGTCGCTTTCGAGGAACAGGATGCGATCGAGCGCGCCGGTGGGCACCGTCTGGAAGTAATTGGTGCGGTCGAACCAGGTCGTGCCGTTCCAGTCGGTCGCACCAATGTCCTCCAGGCGCCCGAAGAAGCCGCCCGGTGCGTTTTCCGACCCGTAGAACATCATGTGTTCGAACAGGTGCGCAAAGCCCGTCTTGCCCTTGGGCTCGTCCTTCGATCCGATGTGGTACCACACCGACACCGCGACGACCGGCGCCTTGCGGTCGGTATGGACGATCACGCGCAGCCCGTTGGGCAGCGTGAACGTCTCGTACGGGATGTTGACCTGCGCAACGAGGCTCTGGAGCGAAGCGGACGATGCCGCCGGCTTCGCAGCAGGCGCCTGCGCGAGTGCCGGGGTTGCGAGTGCGACCAGCGAAACGGCGGCCAGAGCAGTGACTTTGCGCATGGAGGGGGGACGTCCACAGTTGGGGAGATAACCTCAATCTACCTTTTGCGCCCCTGCCGCGGCAAGCGCCGTGCGTGCAGTTCGTGGGACGCTGCTTGCGTCCGGCGGATTCTTGGCGATCATCGGCGGCACAGGGTTATTTCGAGGGGATTTTCGTTGCGCCATCTGCCTGCTCTGCTGCTGATCACCGCCGTCGCCATGCCACTGCAGGCGCAGGAGGTCGCGCCGGCCATCTCGCCGGCGGCGATGCGCGCGCACGTCGAATTCCTGGCCGACGATCTGCTGGAAGGGCGCGATGCCGGCACGCGCGGCTATGACATCGCCGCGCGCTACGTCGCGTCGCGGTTCGATGCGCTGGGGCTGAAGCCGGGCACGCCCGATGGCTGGTACCAGACCGTTCGCTTCCAAACCGCGCGGATCGATCCCGCAAAGCCCGCCGCGATCACCATCGGCGGCACACGCTTCGACAACGGCGGCGACGTCGCGATGGCGCCCGACGGACGCTTCCCCGACCAGCGAGTCGATGGAGCCGCGGTCTTCGTCGGCTATGGCTTGGATGCTCCGGCGCAAGGCTTCGACGATTACCGCGGGCTTGATCTGCGCGGCAAATTTGCGGTGATGCTGGGCGGCGTACCCGACGGGTTGCCGAGCGAGCTGGCCGCGAGCCTCGGCGCCGAAAAGGTCAGGGTGGCGATGTCCAAGGGCGCGATCGGCGTGCTGACGATCCCGACGGAGGCGATGCTGAAGCGCTACCCCTGGGCGCGCGCCAAGGCTTCGGTCGGGACGCCGCGACAGCGCGTGATCGAACCGGACGGTCAACCCAATCTGCCCGCACCCGGCATCCGCGCCAGCGGCTATGTGACCGGCGCCGCGCTCGACGCGCTGTTCGCCGGCAGCGGTACGACACCGGCCGATGTGTTGGCGGCGGCGGCCAAGCCCGGCGGGAAGGTCCGCGGTCGCGAGTTGAAACCAGCGATCAGCTTCACCGCATCGAACATCGTCACGACATTCCAGAGTCCGAACGTCATCGGCGTCCTGCCCGGCAGCGATCCGACGCTGGCAAAGGAATTTGTCCTGCTGACCGCGCACCTCGATCACGACGGCATCAAACCCGACGCCAAGGGCGACGACAAGATCATGAACGGCGCGATGGACAATGCCGCCGGCGTCGCGACCATGCTGGAGGCGGCGCGCGCGTTCCGCGACAGCGGCAAGCCGCCTAAGCGCAGCGTGATGTTCGTGGCGCTGACAAGCGAGGAGGACGGGCTGCTCGGCTCCGACTATCTCGCCCGCCATCCGGTCGTTCCGGCGGGCGGCAGGGTGGTCGCCGACGTCAATCTCGACATGCCGGTACTGCTCTACAAGCTTGACGACGTCGTCGCGTTCGGCGCCGAACATTCGACCATCGGCGAAGCGGCGACGCGGGCGGCCGCCAAGGTCGGGCTGACGCTGTCGCCCGATTTCATGCCGGAGGAGAACGTTTTCGTCCGGTCCGACCACTACAGCTTCGTCAAGCAGGGGGTGCCATCGGTCATGCTGGCGACCGGGGTGAAGAATAACGGCGACGCGATCTTCAAGGATTTCCTGGCCAAGACCTATCACACCCCCGCCGACCAGCCGTCGCTCCCGTTCAACTGGGACGCCGCGGCCAAGTTCGCCGCGGTGAACTACGAGATCGCCCGTGACCTGGCCGATGCGCCGCAGGCCCCGCGCTGGTACGTCGGCAGCCCGTTCGGCAACCAATATGCCAAGGACCAGCCCAAGGCGCCCCGGCCTGTGACAGCTAAATAGTGTCCGCCCCCGTTCGCGTCGAATAGGGGTCGAGCTTGTCGAAACGGCTCCTCGACGCGAATGGTGGGAACCCCTTGTGTTGCCCAAAAGCAACACCATCTTCGCCGGCGTAACGAACAGGGGATAGTATGAACCTCGAGAAATTCACCGATCGCGCGAAGGGCTTTCTGCAATCCGCGCAGACCGTCGCGATCCGCATGTCGCACCAGCAGATCAGCCCTGAGCATCTGCTGAAGGCGCTGCTAGAGGACGAACAGGGCATGGCCGCCGGGCTGATCCAGGCCGCGGGCGGTGATGCGAAGAAGGCAGTCGCCGAAACCGATCTGGCACTCGCCAAGGTGCCGGTCGTTTCGGGCGGCGGCGCGCAACAGGCACCGGGCCTGAACAACGACGCCGTCCGCGTGCTCGATCAGGCCGAACAGATCGCGCAAAAGGCCGGCGACAGCTTCGTCACCGTCGAACGGCTGCTGCTCGCGCTCGCGCTGAGCCTCAACACGCCTGCCGGAAAGGCGCTGCAAGCGGCCGGTGCCTCGGCCGACAGGCTCAACGCCGCGATCAACCAGATGCGCGGCGGCCGCACCGCCGATACCGCGGGCGCCGAAGATCGCTACGACGCGCTGAAGAAATTCGCCCGCGACCTGACCCAGGCGGCGCGCGACGGCAAGCTCGATCCGGTCATCGGTCGCGACGAGGAAATCCGCCGCACCGTGCAGATCCTGGCGCGCCGTACGAAGAACAATCCCGTCCTGATCGGCGAACCCGGCGTCGGCAAGACCGCGATCGCCGAAGGCCTGGCGCTGCGCATCGCCAACGGCGACGTGCCGGATACGCTGAAGGACCGCAAGCTGATGGCGCTCGACATGGGCGCGCTGATCGCGGGTGCGAAGTATCGCGGCGAGTTCGAGGAGCGGCTGAAGGGCGTACTCGACGAAGTGAAGGCGGCCGAAGGCGACATCATCCTGTTCATCGACGAGATGCACACGCTGGTCGGCGCCGGAAAGACCGATGGCGCGATGGACGCGTCGAACCTGCTGAAGCCGGCGCTGGCGCGTGGCGAGCTGCACTGCATCGGCGCGACCACGCTCGACGAGTATCGCAAGTACGTCGAAAAGGACCCTGCGCTCCAGCGGCGGTTCCAGCCGGTATTTGCCGACGAACCGACCGTCGAGGATACGATCAGCATCCTGCGCGGACTGAAGGAAAAGTACGAGCTGCACCACGGCGTGCGCATCACCGACGGCGCGATCGTGGCGGCGGCGACGCTGTCCAATCGCTACATCACCGACCGCTTCCTGCCCGACAAGGCCATCGACCTGATGGACGAGGCGGCGTCGCGGATCCGCATGGAGGTTGAATCCAAGCCCGAGGAGATCGAAAACCTCGACCGCCGCATCATCCAGCTGAAGATCGAACGCGAAGCGCTTCGCCGCGAAAGCGACCAGGCCTCGCGCGATCGGCTGGCGACGCTGGAGGGCGACCTTGCGAACCTCGAACAGCAGTCGGCCGAGCTGACGACGCGCTGGCAGGGCGAAAAGGACAAGATCGCCGGCGAGGCGAAGATCAAGGAGCAGCTGGAGGCCGCCAAGCTCGAACTCGAACAGGCGCAGCGATCGGGCGACCTCGCGAAGATGTCGGAGCTCAGCTACGGCACGCTCCCCGCCCTCCAGAAGCAACTGGACGAAGCCCAGGCCCAGACCGGTGCGGCGATGCTGCGCGAGGAGGTCACCGCCGACGACATCGCCGGGGTGGTCGGCCGTTGGACCGGCATCCCGGTCGAACGGATGCTGACCGGCGAGCGCGAGAAATTGCTGAAGATGGAAGAGGTGATCGGCAGGCGCGTGATCGGCCAGTCCGACGCGGTGCGCGCCGTCTCCACCGCCGTCCGCCGATCGCGCGCCGGGCTACAGGACCCCAACCGGCCCTTGGGCTCGTTCCTGTTCCTCGGTCCGACCGGCGTCGGCAAGACCGAGCTGACCAAGGCGCTCGCCGAATTCCTGTTCGACGATGCCTCCGCCATGGTCCGCATCGACATGAGCGAGTTCATGGAAAAGCACGCCGTCGCCAGGCTGATCGGCGCGCCTCCGGGCTATGTCGGGTACGAGGAAGGCGGCGTGCTGACCGAGGCCGTCCGTCGGCGCCCGTATCAGGTCGTGCTGTTCGACGAAGTGGAAAAGGCGCACGGCGACGTCTTCAACGTACTGCTGCAAGTCCTAGACGACGGGCGGCTGACCGATGGGCAGGGCCGGACGGTCGACTTCTCGAACACGCTGATCATCCTGACCAGCAACCTCGGCAGTCAGTATCTGGCGAATCTGGCAGATGGCGAGGATGTCGCGAGCGTCGAGCCGCAGGTGATGGACGTGGTCCGCGCGCACTTCCGCCCGGAATTCCTCAACCGACTCGACGAGATCATCCTGTTCCACCGCCTGGCCGCCGAGCACATGGCGCCGATCGTCGACATCCAGGTCGCACGCCTCGGCAAGCTGCTGGCCGACCGCAAGGTGACGGTCGAGCTGTCGGAAGCGGCCAAGGCCTGGCTCGGCCGCGTCGGCTACGACGCCGTCTACGGCGCCCGCCCGCTAAAGCGCGCGGTCCAACGCTATCTACAGGACCCGCTCGCCGACCTGATCCTGCGCGGCGAGGTGAAGGACGGCGCGACCGTGCGGGTGGACGAGGGGGATGGGAAGTTGCGGTTGAGTGTTGAGTGAACGAAAAACAGAAAAGGCGGGCTCTTCCGAGCCCGCCTTAAGGTCATCCCGATGTTAGTGTTAGAAGTTGACGCCGAGCTGCAAACGTACAGTCCGCGGCGACTGATAGCCAGTCACGGTGCGATAGCTCACTGACGGTGCACCCGCGCCAGTTGTACCGCGCTCTTCGAAGTCGAGCTGCTGTTTCGAGTTCAGAGCGTTGAGCACCGAAACGCGGAAAAACGCATCGAACGCAGTGGTTGGGATCTGCACACGGGCGTCGAGGTCGAGCGAGTAGTACCAATCTGACTCGAATGCCGTACCACGACGTACGATCTGACGCGGCGGCAGAACTTCACCGGCTGCCGCCGGCGTCGTGCGGACAGAACCGTCCGCATTCAAGTTACAATAGGTACCGTTTGCACCGTAAAACGCCGCCGCATCCGGGTCCCGCGAAGACGGCACGGTACCGAGGCAGCCGAACTTCCGCGGGGACGTTACTTGGGTGTTCACGCCGAGCGTCAGCCACTCGAACGGCGCATAGGTACCGAACAACTTGAAATTGTGGCGACGATGATTCGGCGAGAAGCCATAGGTGCCGTCTGTCAGACCCGGAAGATCGAAGTCGACGGTCGCGCCTGTGTCGGTCTGGCCGTTGTCTGAACGAACGCCACCTTCAGTGTTTCCGCGCAGGTCCGACCAAGTGTACGAGAACTCGCCACCCCACTTGCCGTCGAATTCACGCTGAATTTGCAAAGTGGCAGCTCGATAGTAGCGCACCGCCTTCGGGTATCCAAGCTCGGCCGCCGTGAAGGTCACCGTTCGCAGCGAATTCTCGCCGTTGATCGGATCGCTCAGCGTGATGACCGAGTCGCTACCAGGGTTGATGAGAACGTACTGGTGCGTTCCGTTAAAAATTGACTGGCAAGTCGACCCGTCGGCGTTTGGTCGGTTAAGATTATTGCGCGTGCAATAGCTGCGAATTGCAGGATCGATTGCCGAGTCTTCGAGACTGTCGTTCAGATCACGCCACACGCCAAACAGATTGACGCGGAAGCGACCGAACCGACGCTCGATACCAAAAATATACTCGTCGACAGACTGGGGACGCAAATTGCCTGCGATTAGCGAGGTCGGATCTCCCGCCTCGCCATCGGCGCGGACGATGCAGCTGCCGGTCACGCCGGCAACGCAGGCGCTACCGCCACGCGGCGTTAGCTGCGCACCGAGGATCGGCACGTTATTGGCGTCCAGACCACTGAAGCGGAAAAACCGATCCTGGTCGAGTTCTGCACCACCCAGACGGTTGTTGGTGTTCGCCGCGATCGGCAGGAACAGCCGGCCGAATGAACCATAGACCTTCGTCTTATTGTCGCCGAAGGGATCGAGGGCCGCACCAAGCCGCGGCGCCCAAAGATTGCCCGAGTTGAAGTACTCGACACCGGCAATGTTCCGGTTGGTGAAGCGATCGTTACGCACACCCAGCTGTAGGTTCAGCCGGTTATTGAACAAAGCCCAGTTGTCCTGAATGTAAAACGCTTCGTTCCGCGACTTGAATTCGCCGCCGTTCTGGAAAAAGCGAACCTGCGCATACGTACCGGTGGTGATACCGAATTCATCGTTGGCAGACCCGGTCAGCAGGGTAACCTGACCAATACCGTTAGCCTGCGTAACGATGTTTGTAGTCAACTCTTCGCGATCGTAACCGCCGCGAATGTGGTGCGATCCAAGCAGATCGAAGAAAGTATCGGCATCGGCGCGGTAGAATACCCGGCGATCAAAGTTTGTCGAATTGTTCGCGATTGGGCTACCAATTGAGATCGACGTACCGCCGCGCTGATCGACGACCGAGCCGACGTTCGAATTTGAGCTTTCGGTGGTGTCACGATCCTCATTTACGCCGTAAGCAGCTGACAGCGTCAGCCAAGGTGCAAACACACCCGTGTAACGACCGACATAGTTGATGCCGCCGGTACGGAACACCGTGGAGTTGGCGAAACGCCCGGGATCATTCGTGACCGGATTATACCGCTGCCCACTCGCGGCAGTACCGTAGGTGGAGCGGAAAGTCAGGTTGCGGGTGTCAAAGAACGTGCCTTCCAAGCGGTGGCCATCGGTCACGATCACGTCGAGCTTACCGCCCCAGAATGGACTGGTTGTACGATCGACAATATACTGCGTGCCAAGCAGCGTCGGGTTAGCCGGTGTGCTGCCGGACGCAAGAGCGGTTACGCCTCGCTTGTCCGTCACATAACGGGCATTGTACAACGCGTAGAAGAAGATGCGATCCTTTATGATCGGACCACCGAGCTGGATAACGGTATCCTTTCGCTCGATCTGACGCGCATCATTGTCCGCAGTAAGCGTGTTGGGTGAATCACTACGCAGATCGTCCGGCTGCCAGTTGAATAGGATACCGCCCTTGAATTCGTTGGTACCCGACTTGGTCGTAGCGTTGACAATACCACCAGTCGCGCGACCGAATTCGGCTTCGAAGCCGCCGTTCTTGATGTCCACCGTGTCATAGAATTCGAACGGAACCGCGACCGCGCCCAATTGGGTGCGGAAATTCGTGATATTCAGACCGTTCACATAAAACGCGTTTTCAGCGACTGACGAACCGGAGATGTTCGCGAGATTGCCGAATGCGGAATCACCGGCTGTCGTCCCCGGCGACAGCAGAACGACCGACGCAATGTCGCGAGCGACCGGAATACGCTGCGCAACGTCGCTCAGGGACACAACGGTCCCCACAGTTGTGCGGCTGAAATCGGCAACCTGGGTGCGGCCCGCGGTTACGACGACTTCAGTTCCAGCGGCGTCACCGCCTTCGGCGCTGAGCGTGAACTGGTTTGCGGTGCGCGCTTGGGATACAAAGATGCCGGCTTCGTTGTAGGTCGTGAAGCCCGGTGCGGTCACCGTAAAGGAGTACGCGCCCGGCGGAAGCTGGCCAATACGATAGGTGCCGCTCGAATCCGTTGTCGCAGAGCGTGAAAAACCCTGCGCTTCTGACCGGACTTCGACCGTTGCGCCCGCGATCCCTTCGCCGTTTGTGCCTTGGACCCGGCCAGTAGCGGTCACGTTGGTATAGTCCTGCGCTGCTACCGGCGTCGCCGAGACGGCCATC
>DASTEN010000209.1:0-4927 GCA_035709645.1 Sphingomonas sp. | reverse complement strand
TGGCTGGCCCGGCGGGAGGCGCGGATATGAGGCCCCGGCCGGACACGCCGTCGCCAGGGCAGGAGAGCGTGTGGGCATATCCTCGGCCTGCCGTCGCGGAACCCAGCGACCGGCGGATCCGAATCGAGCATCGTGGCGTCCTGGTCGCCGATACCGCCAAGGCCGTCCGAACGCTGGAGACCAGCCATCCGCCGAGCTGGTACCTGCCGCCCGCCGACCTGATGCCCGGTCTGCTGCGCCGCTCGGATCGGCGATCATTCTGCGAATGGAAGGGTGAGGCGGTCTATTGGCACCTGATGGTCGGTAGCGAGGTGCTGCGCGACGTGGCGTGGAGCTACCCGGAGCCGACCCCGGCCTTTGCGATCCTGCGCGACAATGTCGCCTTCTATGCCGGTCCGCTCGACCGATGCACGGTGGACGGCGAGCCCGTGGTTCCGCAGCCCGGCGGCTTTTATGGCGGGTGGATCACGGCAGACCTGGCCGGACCGTTCAAGGGCGTGCCGGGCAGCATGGGATGGTGACCGCGGACCTGCCGATCGGACTGCGCGATTGGCACGAGGCGCCGCGGGTGCGGGTGCTGAACGGTCGCCCGCCCGACCCGGCCGGACGCTATGTCCTGTGCTGGTTGCAGCAGGCGCTGCGCGCGCACGACAATCCGGTCATCGATGCGGCGATCCGGCTGGGCAATGCCCTGCGGCGGCCCGTTTTGGTCTATCACGGCGTCCGCGAGGATTACCCCTATGCCTCCGACCGGCTGCATCACTTCATCCTGGGGGCGAGCCGCGACCTTGCCAGCGGCTGTCTGGCGCGTGGGGTCGCCTGCGTCCTGCACGTCGATCGCGACGGGCACCGTGAAAAAGGGCTTGTCCATCGGCTTGGTGCAGAGGCGGCGGCGATCGTGCTGGAAGATCAGCCGACCTTCGTCGCGCGCTGGCAATCCGATCGCGTCGGCACATCGGCCGGCGTCGCAGTGTACGCGGTCAATGCCGCCTGCCTGGTGCCGCCGGCGGTCCTGGGGGCGGGTATCCGCGGCAGGTCGGGGTTCCTGAAGCGGCACGAGCCCGCCCGTGCGGTCTGGGCAACGACCGAGGAACAGGTGCCCGATCAGCCGCTCTTCAACGGCGTGCTGCCGTTCGTCCCCGACACGTTCGGTGACGACGCCATCGCCGCCCTCGTCGCCGGTCTGGCGATCGATCACGACCTGCCGGTCAGCGCGCTGTACCCGGCCGGCCGGGCGGCTGCGGAGGGCCGGCTGCGGCGGTTGGTCGCCCACGTCCTGCCGGGCTATGCGGCGACCCGCAACGACGCCACCCGTACCGACGGTGCGAGCGGCCTGTCGCCCTATCTCCATTTCGGCGTGCTGGGTCCGCGCGAGGTGATGGCTGCGGTGACGGCGGCCGGCGCCGGTCACCGCCACGCCCAGAAGTTCGCCGACGAGCTTTTGGGCTGGCGGGAATGGTTTCACTATCAGGCGCGCGAACTGGCAGCGCCGGAACGCTACGATCGCATCGCGTCGTGGGCGCGGGACACGCTGAAGCAGCATGCGGGCGATCACCGGCCGGACATCGAGACGCTCGACGCTCTGCTGCACGGGGAAACCCGCGACGAAAGCTGGAACGCCTGCCAGAAACAGTTTCTGATCGATGGCTGGATGCATAACAATCTGCGGATGTATTGGGCCAAGCGCATCATCGCGATGACGCCCAGCCCGGAGGCGGCGTGGGCGATCGCCTGTTACCTGAACGACCGGCTGAGCCTGGATGGGCGCGATCCATCGACCTATGGCAACATCGCCGCGATGTTCGCCGGCACACCGTCCGACCGCGACCGGGCGGTCTATGGGCGCGTCGCGACCCGCAGCGATGGCGCCACGCGCGGGCGGGACGGCGGCGCGGAATGGCTTGCCGCCGCCGCGTCGCGCAACGCCCCCCGGATGTCGGTTCCCGCAACCGCGCCGGTCGATCCCTACCTGACCGGCGGGGTGCCGGTGTGATCCGATACCGTTTCCGCTTGTCGCGGGACCGGGAATGACGCTCTATCGTCCGCATCCCCAACGATCGATCGGCAGCCGTCCCGCATGACCAATCCCGACCCACGCTCTGCCACCCTGTCGCGGGACCGGTTGAAGGCAATCGTCGGCGGGTCGACCGGCAATCTGGTCGAATGGTACGACTGGTATGCCTATGCCGCGTTCACGCTGTATTTCGCACCGCATTTCTTTCCCTCGGGCAACGCCACCGCGCAGCTGCTCGGCGCGGCCGCGGTGTTTGCCGTGGGGTTCTTCATGCGACCGCTCGGTGCGTGGATCATGGGCGTCTATGCCGATCGCAAGGGACGCAAGAGCGGGCTGGCGCTGTCGGTCACGCTGATGTGCGCAGGATCGCTGCTGATCGCGGTTGCACCGACCTATGAAACAGTCGGGCTGCTTGCCCCGGCGATCCTGGTCCTGGCGCGGTTGATGCAGGGGCTGTCGGTCGGCGGCGAATATGGGGCCAGTGCCACCTATCTGTCGGAAATGGCGGGCAAGGACCGGCGCGGGTTCTTTTCGTCCTTTCAATATGTGACGTTGATCGGGGGGCAGTTGGTCGCGATCGGCGTGCTGCTGCTGTTGCAGGCGACGATGTCGGAGGCCGCGCTGGAGGCATGGGGCTGGCGTATTCCCTTCGCGATCGGCGCGGTGCTGGCAGTGGTCGTGTTCTGGATCCGCCGCGGTCTTGCCGAAACCGAAAGCTTCCGGAACGCCAGGACCGCCGATGCGCCGAAATCGGGCATGCTCGCCCTGTTCAGGCACCACCCGCGCGAGGCGATGACGGTCATGCTGCTGACCGCCGGCGGTACGCTCGCCTTCTACGCCTATTCGATCTACATGCAGAAATTCCTGGTCAACACGACCGGGCTCAGCCGCGAAACGGCGTCGCAGATCAACGGCGGCACGCTGTTCCTGTTCATGCTGATGCAACCGGTCGCCGGGGCGCTGAGCGATCGGATCGGGCGCAAACCGCTGCTGATCGGCTTCGGCGTGCTGGGCGTTTTGTGCACCTATCCGCTGTTCGCCACGCTGGAGACGACGCGCGATCCGACGACCGCCTTCTTCCTGGTGCTTGGCGGGTTGATCATCGTCACCGGCTACACCTCGATCAACGCGGTGGTGAAGGCGGAACTGTTCCCCGCGCATATCCGCGCGCTGGGTGTCGCGCTGCCCTACGCGCTGGCCAATACGCTGTTCGGCGGGACGGCCGAATATGTCGCGCTCAGCTTCAAGAATGCGGGGTGGGAGCGGGGCTTCTACTGGTACGTGACCGCGATGATCGCGGTCTCACTGGTGATCTACATCCGGATGCGCGACACGCGCCGCACCAGCGCGATCGTCGAGGATTGAGCCCAAGTCGCCGCACCCGACGTTGAAGGACCGGAGGTGCGAATGACCAAGGACGACGAACGTTGGATGCGCCGCGCGATCGAGATCGCCCGGTCGAAGGGCTCCGATCCGGCCAGCTCGCCACTAGGGTCGGTGATCGTGCTCGACGGCCGGGAAATCGCAGCCGAACGCAACCAGACGCAGGAGCTGCCCGACGCGACCGCACATGCCGAAATGATGGCGATCCGTCGGGCCTGCGAAGGGATCGGTGCGCTCGAACTGCGCGGTGCGACGCTCTATTCGACGCTGCAGCCATGCGGAATGTGCACGATGGCATCGATCTGGTCGAAGGTCGGTCGCGTCGTCTACGGTGCCGGGCGCGACGACGTCCATGATATGTACTTCGAGGCGCGGCACATCGACACGCTGTCCTTCATCGCCGACGCCTATCGCGACGACGTCGTGATCGAGGGCGGCTGCCTGCGCGAGGAATGCGCGCGCCTGTACTACCCGCCGGACGCGGACCTGTCGGCGGACGAGCAGGCGAACCTGTAGCGCGCGTGTGGACCGGGGCAGCGGAATAGAGCCGATCGGCATAGCGTGCACGCTGATGCGCAGCGCGACTGGCGCGGTAGCGTTGTGGATGGCGAACGAAGCGAGCGGCGACAAGATGATCCGCGTCGGGGGCGGATGGGTGCAGGGCGCGTCCAGCCGGGGCGTGCTCGAATATCGGGACATCCCCTATGCGGCGGCGCCGGTCGGCGACCGCCGCTTCGCCGCACCCGACCCCTATTGTACGCTGGGACGGCGTGCGCCGGGTGGCGACGCTCGGCGCCAACGCGCCGTAGCGGACTCGAAGTCCGGCCGGTCCGGATGTCGTGCCGATGATCGGATCGGGCTGGGTCGCGGGTGAGAATTACCTACCGCTCGACGTGCTGCGCCCATGGGGATCGGCGACCGGCCTGCCGGTAGTGGTTTTCATCCACGGCGGCGGCTTCCTGGTCGGTAGCAAGAACGTACCGGTTCAGGAGGGGGCGACGTTCGCGCGCCTCGGCGTCGTCTACGTCGCGATGAATTGCCGCATGGCTATCGACGGTTTGCTGCCGATCCCGGGCGTGTCGACCAAACTGGGGCTGCGCGACCTGATCGCCGGCCTGCACCGGGTGCAGCGCGAGATCGCGGGCTTCGGCGGCGATCCGCACACCGTCACCGTCTTCAGCGAATCGGCCGGCGGCCTGGCGATCGCCGGCCTGATCGCCTCGCCGCTGGCCGAGGGACTTTCGCGCGCGCCATCGTGCAGAGCGGCGACGGCGGCATGACCCGCGACATCGACGTCGCCCAGCGGCTGGTGAGGCAGCTTGCGCGCCTGCTGCAGGTCGCGCCGACGCATGACGGCTTCGCCAGCGTCGCGCCGGGCGCGAACCGGTGTTCGGCATCAGCAAGTTCGTGCCGGTCCAGGGCGACGACGCCCTGCCGCTACCGCCGCTCGACGCGCTAAAGGCCGGCGCGGGCGCCGAGACGTCCCCAGATCTCTTCAGCCATCACAGCGCGCGATCCCCGCGGGTGCGG
>DASTEN010000208.1:0-4349 GCA_035709645.1 Sphingomonas sp. | reverse complement strand
GGCAACGCTTGCGCCAGCCCGGTGGCTTGTCGCTGGACCTGTCGGGTATCGCCAAGGGCTATGCGGTGGACGCGATCGCCGACCTGTTGTCGGACCGCGGCATCGATCATGCGCTGATCGAAGTGGGTGGCGAGCTCGTCGGCCGCGGCATCCAGCCGAGCGGAGAGCCATGGTGGGTCGACCTGGAGACGCCGCCGGGGGCGGTGCTGACGCCCATCAGGGCCGCCCTGCACGGCTGCGCGGTCGCGACATCGGGCAGCTACGTCCGCGGCAACCATTCGATCGATCCCCGCACCGGCCGGCCCGCGACGAACAGGGTCCTGTCGGTCAGCGTGCTGGCGCGCACCGCGATGCTGGCGGACGCGCTGGCGACCGCGATCGCGGTCGGCTATCCCGACACGACGTTCGACGGGATCGAGGTCGCGGCGCGCATCGTCCTGCAGGAGGGGGATGCGATCATTGAAGTCCTGACACCGCCGATGATGCGGTGGCTCGACAATTGACCGCGCCGATGATCGATCGGGTGCGCCACCTTTTGGAAGCGACCCGATCCCGCGCCCTTTTTATGCCGACAGTCGGGCCTGCTGCTGTTGCGTCCAGAGCATCGCATCCACATCCGCTTCGGTCACCGGTTTGCTGAAATAATAGCCCTGGATGTGGCTGCAGCCCTGCGCGCGCAGGATGTCGAGCTGATCGACGTTCTCGACCCCCTCGGCGGTCGTTTCCATGCCCAGAGCCTCGGCCAGCGTCGTGATCGACTTGATGATCGCGGTCGCCCCTTTGCCGTGAAGCAGGTCGATGATGAAGCTGCGATCGATCTTGATCTTGTCGAACGGAAACGACCGCAGGTAGCTGAGCGACGAATAGCCCGTGCCGAAATCGTCGAGCGCAACGCGAACGCCCAGCGCGCGCAGGCTGTGGAGCGAAGCGAGCGTCGATTCCGGATTGTCGATGAACAGGCTCTCGGTGATCTCCAGCTCGAGCCGCTGCGGCGCCAGCCCGCTTTCCGACAGCGCCTGCAAGATGACCGCGGCCAGCCCCGGATTACGGAACTGAACCGGGGAGACGTTGACCGCGACGCGAACGTTGCCCGGCCAGTTGCGTGCGACGCGGCACGCCTCGCGGATCACCCATTCGCCGATCGGGACGATCAGCCCGGTATCCTCGGCCAGCGGGATGAAATCGACCGGCGACACCACCCCGCGCGTCGGATGGTTCCAGCGCAGCAGCGCCTCGAACGCCGACACGCGCGATTCGGTCAGGTCGAACAGCGGCTGGAACAGCAGCGACAGCTGCCCCTCTGCGATCGCATCGCGCAGGTCGAGCTCCATCTGCCGGCGCTTTCGCGCTTCGGCATCCATCGCCGCTTCGAAAAAGCGATACCCCCCGCGCCCGTCATGCTTGGCGCGATAGAGTGCCAGGTCGGCATTTTTTACGAGCGTGACAGGGTCCCCCCCGTCCTCCCCCAGGATCGCGATGCCGACGCTCGTCCCGGGTACGATGCGGTGTCCGTTGACGACGCATGGCTCGGAGATGGTCCTGGCAAGCTCGTGCGCGATCCGATCGAAGGGGCGCTGGTCCTCGAACAGGACCAGCGCGAATTCGTCGCCACCCAGGCGCGCGACGAAGCCATCGCCGGCGAAGTCGCTCAGCCGCCGTGCGACGTCGCACAGCAAGGCATCACCGGTCGGATGGCCGAGCGTGTCGTTGACGACCTTGAACTGGTCGAGGTCTAGGCAGAACAGCGCCTGACGCCGCCCGGTGCCGGCACGCGCGAAGGCGGTCGTCAGATGCTCGCGCAGCAGTACCCGGTTGGCCAACCCGGTCAGGCCGTCGTGCAGCGCCATGTGCGTAATCTGCCGTTCGCGCGCATCGATGTCGCCGACCATCGCATTGAAGCTGGCGGCCAGCGCGCCGAGTTCGTCGCGTGTCATCACGTCGACCTGCGTATAGTCGCCCTTGGCCACCCGGATGGCCGCCGCCTTCAGCGCGATGATCGGCCGCGTGATCCGCCGGGCCAGCAGAAAGCTGCCGACACCGGCCAGACCGATGCCGACGACGCCGCAGCCGATCAGCAACCACAGCATCGGGCGATAGTCGGCCAGCGCCTGGGTCACGCTGTATTGCAGCAATAGCATCTGCGGTTCGTCGCTGCGGAACGACGCGATCGGGGATGCCTGGACCAGCGTGCGTTTTCCGTCGATGTCCTGTTCGATCACCGTCCCGCTGCGCTGGGCGGCGGTCAGCGTCCCGGCCGGTACGACATGCGGCGCCAGATCGATCGACGACAGCTTGGCCAGGCGCGCCATCTCGCCGGCATCCAGCGCATTGGCGAAGACCACCCAGCCGACCGTCACCGGCACCTTCACGGCGGATGCCGCGGCATTGAAGCGCGTCCGGCCGATCCGCAGGACGCCACGGGTCCGACCGTCGTCGAGCGCGTCCAGCAGGTCGTCGCCATCGCTTGCCGTCGTTCGACCGCGATAGCCGACGATGGTGCCGTCCAGACCGACGAAGAACGCCTGATCGAGTCGCAAGCGGTTACGCAGCGATTCCAGCGCCGAGACGATCGTCGGTGCATCGCCGGTCGCCACCGCGCTGCGAAACCCGAAATCGGACGCCAGAACGGTGCTGGCATCGCCAAGCTGGTCGTACCGCATTGCGGCCACCCGATCGAAGACCTTGGCGCTCGCCGCCATTTCCCCGCGGATCATATGTTCGGCGCTGCGATTGATCCCGACGTCGGCAGCGAACAGGATCAAGGCGACGGCGACCGCGAACAAGGCGCTGTAGAACAGCGTCAGCTTCGTCGACAGCGACCCGCCGACGACGGCGATCCCGCGCCGGATCAGAGAAACGGCGAGCGCCACCGGATTAGCGAAGCGTTACCGAGATGCGCTTGGCGACGTCGCCGTCCCGGGGCACGTCCAGCGGAAAGGTCGCCTCGTTCTGCTTCGCCTTCAATCGCGGGTGCCAGATTGTCAGCACCGCCCGGCCACCCGGAACGTTCGCGATCCGCGTGTCGCCCGCCGCCGCGGTCTTGTTCGCAAAGGGCGTATCGACGACGCGAATGAACCCCGACATCATGTCATGGATGTTGCAGCCGATCGCGACCGTGCCCGGCGTCGTGAACCTATAGGTGCGGCTTTGATCCTTGCCGAACAGCTTCAGTTCGAACTTCGCCGGTTTGGAAAAACTGTAGACGTGATGCCGCACCTTGTCCTGATTGGGAAAGGCGACGGTGGCGCCGACCGGTACGATCAACGTGCCGGGATCGAACGCGATGTTCCTCTGAACCACGACGTTCGCCCAGGGGAACCGGATCGGTCCTGCCGGCACGCCGGCCGACGGGTGAATGGTGATGACGGCATCCGGGACCGGCTGGCCGGCGGCATCCACCACGCGCAGCGCGACGGTCCCGGCGACCGCGGTCCCGGGCGTAGTAAGGGCAGCGACGGCCAGAGCAAGAAACAGCTTCATGGCTATGATCTATTTCCGATTTGCGTGAATTCCGGGTTAAGACCGCCGCTGCCGATCGCGATCGATTAGGGTGATATTTACCAACCCCCGCCCATCGAGGGCTGATGCAGATTCGTGCCCCCTTCAGCGCCCTCGCATTTTGCGCATTTTCATGTGCCTCTCCTGTCGCCGCGCAGACGTTCGGGGCGCCGGGCAAGCTGCTGCTGACCAACGGCATCAGCACGATCGAGGGTTCGGCCGGCGGCGGCTTGACGCCTTGGGCGGTGATCGCCGGCAATGCGACGAAGGACGGGATCGGCGGACAGGCCGGCGCGACCATTGCGGCGCTTCCCGACTATGATTTCACAAGCCTGTCGGCCGCCATCGGCGCCTGGAACCGGGTGGAGATCAGCTTCGCCCGCCAGATCTTCGATACCAATCGCGTCGGCGGCGCGCTGGGCCTCGGCAATGATTTCAAGTTCGACCAGAACGTCTTCGGCGCGAAACTGCGCGTCGCCGGCGACGTCGTCTACGGGGCGACGTGGATGCCCGCGATCGCCGTCGGCGTGCAGCATAAGCGCAGCCTGGACGACGCGATCGTCCGCGCCGTCGGCGCCCGTCACGATGCCGGCACCGATTATTACGCCAGCGCGACCAAGCTGTTCCTCGACTGGTCGCTGCTCGCCAACGTGACCCTGCGCGCGACCAAGGCGAACCAGGCGGGCCTGCTCGGCCACGGGGGTTCGCTCGGCGACGCCCACCGACTGCAGGTGGAAGGATCGCTCGCCTACCAGCTGTCGCGCCGACTGGTCGTCGGAACCGAATATCGCACCAAGCCCAGCAACCTTGCCATCGCGCGCGAGGACGATTGGTTCGACGCCTTCGTCGCC
>DASTEN010000207.1:0-7427 GCA_035709645.1 Sphingomonas sp. | reverse complement strand
CGTTCGACACGGTCGCGCTGAACGTCCAGAGCCGGACGCTGGTCGTCAGCGCCGGGCTGGAGGCCTGGGGCGGCTATCCGGGCGCGAAGAACGCGGCACCGCGTATCGTCGTGAGCGTGCCTGCGATCCGGTCCGCCAGCGTCCAGGGGGGCGCGCGGCTGACGATCGACAAGGCGGTGGGACAGAAAGTGACGCTCCAATTGCTTGGCGCCGGATCGATCGGCGTCGCCGCGGTCCGGGCCGACGATCTTGATGCGGGCATCGTCGGCAGCGGCGCGATCACGATCGGCGGCACCGCGCGGCGCGCGCGGTTCGTCGCCAACGGCGCGGGGTCGATCGATGCCGGCGGCGCGGCGATCGATGCACTGACGCTCGACTGGCAGAGCGTCGGTGCGGCAAAGGCGACGGTGCGATACACCGCGGAGGTCTACGCGCGCGGGCAGGGCCCGGTCGAAATCCTGGGCAGCGCCGCGTGCAAGATTTCGGGCGCCGGACCGGTGAGTTGCGGGAATATCGCGAAGCGGCGGAATTGAGGGCGGCGGCGCATCGCGTCGGTGATTTTCGACCTCGAACGTGATCCCCGCGGCCCAAGACCGCCGCAAAATGTCCTGTTACCAAAAGCCGTCGTTGTTCCCGCGCAGGCGGGAACCCTGGAGTGGTTTCCGAACGGTCTGGGTCAAGCGAGATGCAGGGTTACGTCGCGCTTGCCCCCGCCCCCCGCCCGCGCGGGAGACAAGCGGCACGTTCGCAGATGTCTTGCGACGGCAGGGGATCGATGGTCGTCGAAGGTCGTGAGACCCGCCATGGCCAGCCAGTATCGGCTTCCGCCCGTGCGGCACCGACGGACGGACGGCGGCCTCGACGTTCCTCACCCGAACAACGGTAACGCCCCCTCCTCGCGCGGGGCGAAGTTCGACACGGTCACCCCGACCAGCCGGATGCCCTTCACGGCCGGCAACACCGATCGCACCAACCCAAGCGCCGCGGCGCGCAGGGCTTCGTGGCTGTCGACCGGCGATGGCAGCGTCTGGCTGCGCGTGATCTGCTGGAAATCGGCGTATTTGACCTTCACCGTGACCGTGCGCCCGTAGGCGCCGGCCGTCGCGCACCATGCCCAGACGTCATCCGCCATCTCGACTATCCCCGCCTCGATGTCCGCTGCGGCGGTCAGGTCGCGTCCGAAGGTCGTTTCCGATCCCGACGACTTGCGCACACGGTCGGGATTGACCGGACGGTCGTCCTCGCCGCGCGCGATGGCGTGATACCAGCCGGCCGAACTGCCGAAGTTGGCGCGCAGGAACGCCATCGAGCAGGCCCGCAGGTCGCCACCGGTACAGATGCCCAGCCGCTCCATCTTCGCGGCCGTCACCGGACCGACGCCGTGGAAGCGCGCGACCGGCAGCGTTTCGACCCAGGCCGCGCCCATTTCGGGCGTCACCGCGAACTGGCCGTTGGGTTTGCGGTGATCGGACGCCAGCTTGGCCAGGAACTTGTTGTAGGAAATCCCCGCCGACGCGGTCAGCCCGGTTTCGTCCCAGATCCGTTTGCGGATCGCCTTCGCCGTCGCCCAGGCGGTGGGCAGACCGGCAAGGTTCGCGGTGACGTCCAGATACGCCTCGTCGAGCGACAGCGGCTGGATGAGCGGCGTGAATTCGGCGAAGACGCCGTGGATCTGCCGCGACACCGCCTTGTACACGTCGAACCGCGGCCGCACGAACACCAGTTGCGGACAGCGCCGCAGCGCCGTGACCGATGGCAGCGCGGATTTGACGCCGAACGCACGGGCTTCATAGGAGGCGGCCGCGACGACGCCACGGGCGTTGGGCGACCCCACCGCCACCGGCTGCCCCTTAAGCGACGGATCGTCGCGCTGTTCGACCGACGCATAGAAAGCGTCCATGTCGATGTGGATGATCTTGCGCGGAAGCGTCTCCGTCATGTCGCCGACATGGCGACTGCGGCCGCCGGGCTCAATGCCGGCGACCGCAGCATCATCGCAGAGCGACGCAGCGGGGACAGGCCGCGTCGGATCGCCCGCCGATCAGCAGCGACGCCCACCGAGCCCAAGGCCCAGCGCGACGCCGACCGCCGCCCCGAGGCCGATCTTCGATCCGACGCCGGCCTGGACACCCACGCCGACGCCCACACCCGTGCGCTTTCCCAGACCCAGATTGAGACCGAGACCGGCACCGATGCCAAGCAGGCCGCCCGTACCACCCGAAACAGGCGCGATTTCCGCAGTAGAAAGCATGCGCATGAACCATCTCCTTTGCTATCGTTCGCCCAGAAAATCTCTGGTTCAGCCATGCTGCCAAAGCGAATCAGTGAACGACAATCATAATATCGGCGCACTTTGCTCTGCGTAATTTCCGTATTCATTAATATGTTGCTTTGGTTTTCAGCCGATACTTCTAATTGCGTAACGACTTTACAGACGATGGGCGTTTCATTTCGATACGGCGAGGGAAAATGCCCGATCAACTTCGATCAGTGAAAATCGCGCGATTTGATGCGGATGGCGTCTTCGGGGTCGCATCCCGTGCGGAACGGCTTGTGATAGTCCGACCGCGTTCGCGGCCGCCATCCCGGATCGCCGCGATCGGGCGCACCGCCGTGGGTGGCGCCATCGCCGCGGGTGGTCAGCCGCGGCAGGTCGACATCCCCCACTTCGCGCAGCATCCAGCTGTAATCGACGATGCGATCGACGATGACGTGGATGACCAGCCCCTCCTTCTGCACGCGCCCCTGCACGCCGATCATCGTCGCCGACATCACGGTCCTGCGCTGCGCCTCGAACCGGTCGGGCCACAGGATGGCGTTGGCGACCCCGGTTTCGTCTTCGATGGTGATGAACAGCACGCCCTTGGCCGACCCCGGCTTCTGCCGGACCAGGATTACGCCGGCCACCTCGACCTTGCGGCCGTCCCGGATACCCGACAGCGCCGATGCCGGCACGATCCCGGCGCGTTCCAGCCGGGCGCGCAGGAACGACAGCGGATGCGCGCGCAGGCTGAGCTGGGTCGAGCGGTAATCCTCGACCACCTCGCGCCCCGCGGTCAGGGGGGTTAGCGCGACCGCCGGTTCGCGAACCTCCATCGCCTCCAGCAGGGGCAATGATTTTTCGCCCAGCGCCTTCACCGCCCACAGCGCCTGGCGTCGGTCGTGACCGAAGCAGCGAAACGCATCGGCACGCGCCAGCCGCTCTAGTGCGGAGGGCTTGACCCGTGCGCGGCGGAAGATGTCGGGGATGGAAGCGAACGGACCACCCGCCGCGCGCGCGGCAAGAATGGCGTCGGCGTCGTTCCGCGCGAGCCCGGCGACGACCTTCATCCCCAGGCGGATCGCGCAAAGGTCGGCCCAATCGGCGTCGGAACCGGCGAAGCGGACGGGTTTCCTCGTCGCCGACCGGATAGGGCGTAACAGTCGCGTGTCCCAATCGCTGTCATTGATGCACACCGGCTCGATGACCACGCCGTGCTCGCGCGCATCGCGTACGATCTGCGCCGGCGCATAAAACCCCATCGGCTGCGCATTCAGCAGCGCCGCGCAGAACACGTCCGGGTGATGGCATTTCATCCAGCACGAGGCATAGGCGATCTTGGCGAAGGACGCGGCGTGACTTTCGGGGAAACCATAGCTGCCGAACCCCTCGATCTGCTTGACCAGCCGCTCGGCGAAATCGAGCGCAATGCCGTTCCTGAGCATGCCGTTGATAAGTTCATCATGGAAATGACTGACTCCGCCGGTGAACTTGAATGTGGCCATCGCCTTGCGCAGGCTATCCGCCTTGCTGGGTGAAAAGCCCGCGCCAACGATCGCAACCTTCATCGCCTGTTCCTGAAACAGCGGCACGCCCATGGTCTTTTCCAGCACCTCGCGCAGGGCATTGTTGGGATATTCGATCGCTTCCTTGCCCTCGCGCCGCCGCAGATAGGGATGCACCATGTCCCCCTGGATTGGCCCCGGCCGGACGATCGCGACTTCGATCACCAGATCGTAAAATTCCTTGGGCTTCATCCGCGGCAGCATCGACATCTGCGCACGACTTTCGATCTGGAAGACGCCGAGCGTATCGGCCTTCTGGATCATGGCGAACGTCTCGGGACAATCGACCTGCATTTCGTAGGACGCCATGGTCAGGCGCAGCCCCTTGTGTTCGGCGAGCAGTTCGAACGCGCGGCGCATGCAGCCGAGCATGCCGAGGCCAAGGATGTCGACCTTCATCAGCTTGAGCTCTTCGATATCGGCCTTTTCCCATTCGACGACATGGCGGTCCGCCATCGCGGCAGGCTCGATCGGCACCAACGTGTCGAGCCGGGCGCGCGTCAGTACGAAGCCGCCGGGATGCTGCGACAGATGCCGCGGCGTGCCGATCAGCTCGCGGGCCAACTCCAGTGTCAGCGCGAGGCGCGGGTCGGTCTTGTCGAGATTGAGCTGATCGACGTGGCGGTCCTTCACGCCTTCCTCTGACCAGCCCCAAACCTGTCCGGCGAGTGCTGCGGTCATATCCTCGCTCAAGCCCATGACCTTGCCGACTTCGCGCACGGCGCCACGCGCGCGGAATCGGCTGACGACGGCGGTCAGGGCGGCATGGTCACGGCCATAGGTGTCGTAGATCCACTGGATCACGTCCTCGCGCCGTTCGTGTTCGAAATCGACATCGATGTCGGGCGGTTCGTGCCGATCCTCGGAAATGAAGCGTTCGAACAGCAATTTGTGATGCACGGGATCGATCGATGTGACGCCCAGCACGAAGCAGATCATCGAATTGGCGGCAGAGCCCCGCCCCTGGCACAAGATATTCTGGCTCCGCGCGTAATCGACGATCGCGACGACGGTCAGGAAATAGGGCGCGTATCGCATCTTTGCGACAAGCTTGAGTTCGTGACGGAGCAGCTTGCGATAGCGCTTGGTCGGTCGGCCATCATATCGCTTGTTCAGCGCACGCCAGGCGAGCTTTTCCAATGCCTTCTGCGGGCTGTGCGCCGTCATCACGCGTTCGTCGGGATATTGATATTCCAGGCTGCGCAGATCGAAGGTGCATCGCTCTACGATCCGTTCAACCGCGTGCAGCGCATCGGGATAGTCGGCGAAGCGCCGCGCCATTTCCGCTGGTGGCTTCAGATGCCGGTCGATGCTGCGTTCGCGGGCGAAGCCCAGGTCGTCGATCGTACAGCCGTGGCGGATCGCGGTGACGACATCCTGCAGCATCCTCCGGTCGGGATGATGATAGAGCGCGTCTCCCGTCGCCAGCGGGGCCAGGCCATATGCGCGCGCCCCCTCCGCCGTGGCGCGCAGGCGAAGGGCATCGCCCGGACGGCGGTGGTGAGTGAGGCAGACGTGACCACGGTCACGACCGAACACATCGGCCATCCAGGCGAGCCCTCGCAGGTCCGGGCCGTCATCCGCTACCAGCGCACCGACGAGGCCTTCGCTCAGGTCGGCGATATCCTCCCAATGCAGGAAGCACCGCCCCTTCTCGCCCTTCTGCGGGTCTGCACGCAGCTTGCCGCAGGTCAGCAGCGTGGTCAGTCGGCTCCAGGCCGCCGTGTCCTCCGGCCAGACGAGCAGCGACGTGCCGCAGACAAGGTCTAGCCGACATCCGGGGATCGAGCGGACATCCAGCCCGCTGTCGGCCTTCACCTTCTCGCTGGCATAGAGCGCGCGCACCACGCCCGCGACCGAATTGCGATCGACGATGCCCAGCGCCGGCATGCCCATGACTGCAGCCTGCGCGAAGAGCTGTTCGCACGACGACGCACCACGCAGGAAGCTGAAGTGGGTGGTGACCTGGAGTTCGCTGTACGTCATTGGCGCAGCCGGGCGACATGACTATATGAGATGTACATTTCAGGGATAGCGGCCATGAACAAGATCGTCAGCGCCAGCGAGTTCAAGGCCAAGTGCCTGCGCCTGATCGAGGAAATGCAGGCCGACGGCGTGCCGATCACCATCACCAAGCGGGGCAAGGTGGTAGCGGAGGTGACGCCGAAGGCGGAGGCACCGCGCCGGTCGGTGATCGGCATGCTGCGTAGCCCTGATTATCGATCGGACTGGGACCATGAGGCGCCAACAAGCGACCCGGACGATTGGGAAGCGCTACGGTGATCGTCCTTGACACCCACGCGCTCATTTGGACGGTTCGAGACGATCGAAATCTCGGCCAAAACGCTCGCGCGATTATCGACGAAGCCGCCCGCACGACAGGTCTGATCGTTCCCGCATTCTGTGCCTGGGAAATCGCACAGATCGAAAGACGTCAAAGTCTGACATTTGAAGACGGCGTTCTGCCCTGGTTTCAACGTATACTTGCCGAACCCGGCTTTCGCCTGAGTCCACTGATTCCGGAAATTGCCGTCGGCAGCGTCATGCTTGATTGGACGCACAAGGATCCCGCGGATCGCATCATGGTCGCGACGGCGCAGTATCATGACATGGCTTTGCTGACCGCCGATGGACCCATCCTGCGCTATGCTGCCGAGGGGAATGTAAAGGCGATCGACGCCCGTCACTGACGCGCGCATCACCCGAACCACCCGTGCAGGAACCAGCTGAGGTCGCCCGTCTCCGCGCGTTCGCCGTCGCCGCGGCGGTAGAGCCAGAAGCGGGTGCCGGCGTCATCCTCGACGCAGAAATAGTCGCGGATCGCGGCGCGTTCGCTGGTACGGCGCCACCATTCGCCGGCGATACGTTCGGGGCCGTCGGATCGTGCGACCGTGACCGTACGACCGCGCCACACGAAACGGCGCGGCGCCCCGTCGGGCATCACCGACAGGACGTTGTCGATCCGCTCCGGTCGCGGCAGCAGGCGCACCGGGCGCGGCCAGCGGGGGTTCCAGGCCGGAATGGCGGCGCGGGTGTCGAGCGTACGGACATCGTCCGCCCTAAGCCTCGGGGGCGTGCGTTCGGGCGGATCGAGCGGCGGCACGGGTACGGCGCTGCGTTCGGGGACGTCGCTTTCGATCGGTCGCACGCGCCACAAACGGCGGCCAAGCGTCGCCAGCGTATCGATCAGGGGGGCGAGATCGGGTGCCGTATCGCCAGCCAATTCGGCGCCCAGCGCCTCCGCCCCCAGAGGTTCGGCGGCGCGCAGGTAAAGCGTCAGTGCATCGATGCCATAGCCGGGTTCGACATCGCCGATCCGGCGGATAAGCAGGCGCAGGATGTGGCCGGCATCGCGGCTGGGCCGCGCCAGGCCGATGCGGATACGCTGCGGTACGGCATCGACGCGATCGGCGATGACCTCGATCCGTCGCGCGCCGAGACCTGCGGTGGCAAGTGCGGCGGTCAGGCGTGGCACGAGCGTGCCCAACCAATGCTCGATCGCTTCGGGCGTCGCGATCGGTTCGGCGAAGCGCTGCGCGATCGCTATCGGCTCCGGTGGCACGACCGGGGTCAGCGGTTCGGGCAGGCGACCGAACGCCTGG
>DASTEN010000206.1:0-2373 GCA_035709645.1 Sphingomonas sp. | reverse complement strand
TCGATCAGCTCCTCGAGCTGCCCCTGCGTTACGTCGCCATAGGCGCGCGCGCGGTACGAGCGTTCGACGCCGGTCGCCGGCAATTCCAGTTGGCGCTTCAACTCGCCGTCGGTCGTCAGCAGCAACAACCCTTCGGTATTCAGGTCGAGCCGCCCGACCGGCATCAGCCGCGGCAGATCCTTCGGCAGCACGTCGTAGATCGTCTTGCGACCGTTATAGTCGACCGCCGCGGTCAACGTGCCCGCCGGCTTGTTGAACAGGAACAGCCGGGCAGGGGAGGCATCCTTCACCGCTTCGCCGTCGACGGTGACACCACGCAACGACGTGAGAATCGTGGCGGGCGTGTCGATCCGCACGCCATCGATCGCGATCCGCCCTTCGGCGATCATGCGTTCGATCTCGCGCCGCGAAGCGACACCGGCGCGGGCGAGCAGCTTGGCGATGCGCTGCGGCTCTTTTGATCCTGAGGTCTGCACGTCCGGGCCTTAGCGAAGCCGGCGGGGGGTGACAAAAAAACTTTGCGTCCCGACGTCACGTTGCGCGTTACGGTTTCGCAACGGGTGGTCAAAACCCCGGGCAGAAACGAGGGTTATGCTGTTCGCCAGGAAGGAGCGTCGGATCACGCGGATCCTCGTCGTCGAGGACGAACCGCTGGTCGCCTTCGATACCGAACATTTTCTGAGCAGCGAAGGCTTCGAGATCGTTGGTACGTTCGACACGGTCGCGGACGCGTGCCGGGTGATCGAAAGCGGCGAAGAGCTTCATCTGGTGCTGGTCGACGTCAACCTGTCCGACGGCAGCGGTGTCAGCGTTGCGCAGGCAGCGGCGGATCGCGGGATCAAGGTCGTGTTCGTGACGGGAAACTGCCCCGGCGACGCGCGCGCGCTGGCAGTCGGGTGTCTGGCGAAACCCTATGCCCAGCGCGACCTGCTGACCGCGATCGGCGCGTTGGAAAAGGTGATGGACGGCAAGATGCCCAAGCGCTTGCCCTCAAGCTTCAAGCTGTTTGCGACGGTGTGACCTCTCTCCCGTCATCCCCGCGAAGGCGGGGATCAATAGTCGCTAAATGCAGGAGTATCATGCCGGTCAGCCGGAATTTATCCCCGCCTTCGCGGGGATGACGGTTTGCGAATTTGCTAGCGACAACCGCCGCTCCACCTCGTCGTGGAACACGCGGATGCCTTGCTCCAGCCCGCCCAGCGTCACCCGCGCGAGGGATCCCGACGCCAGCCCCTGCTGGCACAGCGCCGCCGCGCGGAAATCCTCGCGTCCGAACACGCCGTCGTCGAGCAGCGCCCAACTCCGCTCCCAATGCTCGCGCGCCTTGTCGGTCTCGGGCGCTTGCGGGATCAGCATGAAGTTTTCGACCAGCACGCGCCGCTCGGATTGCGGCATCAGCACCATCAGGTTGATGTAATCGGGGCTGGCCGCCAGCACGGTGCCGGGGAACATCTGATAGGTGAAGGTGATCGCCCCGCGCAGCACCGCCCAGTCGCTGGCGGTGAGCGCCGCATCCTCCGCCGCCCGGCCGACCGCGGATCGCTGGTGCACGCCGATCGTGTCCGCCGCCGCCACGCCATCCTTGAAGAACCTGCCGATCGTGTCGGCGTGCAGGCGCGACAGGTGATAGCTTTCGAGGAACGCGTCCATCACCAGCTTCCAATTGGCCGGCACGTCGTGGGTCCGCCGGCGAAAGAGGTGATGACCCGCCAGGTCGAAGGCGGCGAAATCGGCTGCCAGCAAGTGCGCATCGGAAAAATCGGCAGCCGCATCGAAGGCGAACCAGATCAAGCCGCCGATCTCGCGCGCGGGCAGTTCGTGCAGGGCATAGGCGGATCGGTCGAGGCCCGGAAAGCTGTCGCTGCGGGGGACGCCGGCCAGGCTCCCGTCGGTGGCATAGGCCCAGGCGTGGTACGGGCAGACCAGCCGCGGCGCCTGGACGCAGGCATCGCCCTCGACCAGGCGGGTGCCGCGATGGCGGCAGACGTTCAGGAACACATGGACCTGCCCCGCGCCATCGCGGGTGATCAGCAGCGGCTTGCCGAACCCGTCGTGCGGCACTGCGGTGTTGCGGTTCGGCAGCAGCGCGGACGGCGCGATGACCAGCGGCAGCCGGCCGAAGATCGCCGCCTGTTCGGCAGCGTGGCGCGTCGGATCGGTATAGGCCGCGGCATCGACATAGGCGATCGTGTCGGAACGGTCGCCGCCGGCGGCCAGTCGCGCCGCCAGCGCGCGTTGCCCCTCGGTCGGTGCGTTCACCCTTCCTCTCCCGCGATTTTGGGTTAGTGTCGCGCCTTTGGGGCGTGGGAGCAAGTATGGCGGACATCGGACAGGTCGCGCGACCGGGTTTTCTGGCGACGGTCGCCCCCTATT
>DASTEN010000205.1:0-2211 GCA_035709645.1 Sphingomonas sp. | reverse complement strand
GTCGGCGCGGTGGCTAATGTCGTTCTTCACCGCCTGATCCATCTCGCCGAAGGTTTCGTCGCGACCGGTAGCCACGAAGATCGGATCATAGCCGTGCCCCTGGTCACCGCGCGGCGGCCAGACGAGTGTTCCATCGACGCGCCCTTCAAACCATTCGACGTGCCCATCGGGCCAGGCGAGCGCGAGCGCGCAGATGAAGTGCGCGTCGCGCGATGCATCCGGTCCCCTTTCCGCCAGCCGATCCTCGACCAGCTGCATCGCGTGCGCGAAGTCCTTGGTCTCGCCGCCCCAGCGCGCGGAAAAGATTCCCGGTTCGCCGCCCAGCGCCTCGACGCACAGACCGCTGTCATCGCTGAGCGCGGGAAACCCCGACAGATCGGCCGCTTGCAACGCCTTCAGTTCGGCGTTGGCGACGAAGGTCGTTCCGGTTTCTTCCGGTTCGGGCAGGTCCAGTTCGCCCGCCGACACGACAGTCATGCCATAGGGCAGCAACAGTTCGCGGATTTCGCGGACCTTGCCCTGGTTATGGCTGGCGATCACCAGCTTGCCGGGCGTCAGCTTGCGGATCGCCTGCGGCTCGGGGCCTTCGCCGCTCATCGGCCAGTCGCCCGAGAAACGGCGGCTTCCTGCGCGGCGAAGATCTGGGTGCAGCCGATGCGGGCCAGCCGGAGCAGCCGCAGCAGGCTTTCCTCGTCGTAACAGGCACCTTCCGCAGTCGCCTGCGCCTCGGCGATCTTGCCGTCGTCGAGCAGGACGAAATTCGCATCGGCCTCCGCGTTCGAATCTTCGGGATAGTCCAGGTCGAGCACCGCCTGCCCCTGATACATGCCGCAGCTTACCGCGGCGACCTTGTGCAGAATCGGATCGGTCGTCAGCTTGCCCGACGCCATCAGCTTGTCGACGGCCAGGCGCAGCGCGACCCATGCGCCGGAAATCGCTGCGGTGCGCGTGCCGCCATCGGCCTGGATCACATCGCAATCCAGCACGATCTGGCGTTCGCCCAGCAGCTTCAGATCAGTGACCGCGCGCAGACTGCGTCCGATCAGCCGCTGGATTTCCTGCGTCCGACCCGACTGCTTGCCCTTCGCCGCCTCGCGGGCGCCGCGAGTATGGGTCGCGCGCGGCAGCATGCCGTATTCGGCGGTCACCCAACCCTCGCCCTTGCCGCGCAGGAACGGCGGCACCTTTTCCTCGACCGAGGCGGTCACCAGCACCTTGGTATCGCCGAACGCGATCAGCACCGAACCCTCGGCATGTCGGGTAAAGTTCGGGGTGATGGTGATAGCGCGCATTTCGTCGGGCGCACGGCCGGAAGGTCGCATGGGATACTCCTGAATTTTTCTCGCCCTAGACCGCGGCAGGGCGTCGCGCCAGATGCCCGTTGAGCGCCCCCCGCCCTCGCCCTACATTATCCGCCGTGACGCCGACTTTCCCCGAACTCAGCGACCGCGCGCGCGACGTCTTTCGGCTGGTGGTCCAGTCGTATCTCGATTCGGGCGTACCGGTGGGATCGAGGACGATCGCTCAAGCATCCGGCCTGAACCTGTCCCCCGCCTCGATCCGCGGGGTGATGCAGGACCTGGAGTCAGCAGGGCTGCTCGCCGCGCCCCATACCTCCGCCGGGCGGATGCCGACGCAGACCGGACTGCGCCTGTTCGTCGACGGCATGATGCACGCGGTCGCACCGTCCGAACAGGAACGCGCAGCGATCAACGCCGGTGCTGGCGCACGCGGCCCGGTGGAGGAGGCGATCGCCGCGACCACCGCTGCGCTGTCCGGCCTGTCTGCCTGTGCCGGCCTGGTCCTCGTCCCGCGCCGCGAGCCCGTTCTGCGCCAATTCGGGTTCGTACCGCTCGGACCGGCTCGGGCGCTCGCCGTGTTGGTGGGCGACGACGGATCGGTCGAGAATCGCGTGATCGACCTGCCGAGCGAAGTTCCGCCATCCGCGCTGGAGGCGGCCGCCAACTTCCTGAACGCTCGGGCCGCCGGTGCAACCCTGAGCGACATCCGCCGCCGCATCGATCGCGAAATCGTCGCCGAACGGGCGGCGCTGGACGGGGCCGCCCGCGCGCTGGTCGAACGGGGGATCGCCGTTTTGAGCGAGGATGGGGCGCGGCGTCCGGTGCTGATCGTCCGTGGCCAGGCCAACCTGATCGACCCCGCCGCTGCCGCCGATCTCGATCGCGTTCGCGGTCTGCTCGACGAATTGGA
>DASTEN010000204.1:0-2751 GCA_035709645.1 Sphingomonas sp. | reverse complement strand
CAAGTCGGCCGTGCCGTCGCGACCGAAGTCAATGGCGGCATCCGCGTCTCGCTGGATGCGTCGATGCTGCCCGCGGGGATGCACGGTGCCCATGTCCACACAACGGGCCGCTGCGACGGGCCGGACTTCACGACCGCGGGCGGGCACTGGAACCCGACCAACATGAAGCATGGCACCGAAAACCCGATGGGTCCGCACGCCGGCGATTTCCCCAACGTGCAAGTCGCAGCGGACGGGCGCGGCAAGCTGGAGATGATGCTGCCGTCGGGAACGATGGCCGGGCTGATGGATGCCGATGGCGCCGCATTCGTCATCCATGCCGCCGCCGACGACTACAAGACCGATCCATCGGGCAACTCGGGCGGTCGGATCGCCTGCGGCGTGTTCGAACGCAGCTAAGCCAGCAAGGGGTATCGCGCGATCGCTTCGTAGGTCGCGCCGCGAGACCCCAGGTGGCTTTCGAACAGCATGAAGTGGTCGAGCGTGAAGGGCGGGCTCGACAGCATCGCCCGATCGGCCAGGAAGCGGTCAGGCAACCCCGCGCTGCGCGACAGGCGGGCCAGCGTGACATGCGGCAGGTAGGCCCGCCGTTCGGGAGCCAACCCGGCGCGGACCAGCGCACCGTCGATCTTAGCGTGAAGCAGTGTCAGCGGTTGTCGAGGGGTGATCCCCGCCCATACGGCGCCGCCGGGGCGACCCCCGCCGTCGAACGCGCCGACACCGGACACAGCCAGCGTCACCGGCGCGGCCCGGACGCCCTCCAGCGCGACCGCGACATCCTCGGCGACCGGGCGCTCGACCTCGCCGATGTACCGCAGCGTCAGATGAAGCTGCTCGTCATCCTGCCAGCGTGCGCCCGCAATGCCGCCCATCGCGGCGATCAGCATCGCGCGAATATTCGCGGGCGGTCGCAAGGCAACGAACAGACGGCGCATCGATTGTATCATAATGTTTCTGTACGGCGATTCGCACCCGGTTTCGCTTGAAACCGGACCGGCGCAGCGCGATATTTGTATCTAACCGGCAGGAGCGCCGGGCAAAGGAGTTGGCTCACAATGGCAAATTGGTCTGATCCCCGGACGGAGAGCGCGCCGTTCGCGACGCGGTCCGCCCGTACCCGCGATGCGGCGTACGATGCGGGGCTCCGGTCCTACATGCTGTCCGTCTATAACTACATGGCGTCGGGCGTGTTGCTGACGGGCATCGTCGCGCTGTTGTTCGCCAGCGGCGGGGCACAGAGCCCGGCCGCGGCGGTGTTCTTCGGCGGCGGCATCCTGAAGTACATCATCATGTTCTCGCCGCTGGCGTTCGTGATGGTGCTGAGCTTTGGCATCAATCGTCTTTCGACGGGTGCGGCGCAGGCGATCTTCTGGGCATTCGCGGCCGTCATGGGCCTGTCGATGTCGACGATCTTCCTCGTCTATTCGGGCGCGTCGATCGCGATCACCTTCTTCGCGACCGCAGTCGCCTTCCTGTCGCTCAGCCTGTACGGCTATACGACGAAGCGTGACCTGTCGGGCTTCGGCACGTTCCTGATCATGGGCGTCGTCGGCCTGATCGTCGCTTCGCTGTTGAACCTGTGGTTCAAGTCGCCGGCGATCAACCTGGCGATCAGCGCGATCGGCGTCCTGCTGTTCGCAGGGCTGACCGCGTACGACACGCAGCGTATCAAGAGCATGTACGATTACGTCGCGGGTACCGACATGATGGGCAAAGCCGTCATCATGGGCGCGCTCTCGCTCTACCTGGACTTCATCAACATGTTCCAGTTCCTGCTGTCGTTCCTGGGCAGCCGCGACTAACATTCCCGATATCGAACAATGGCTTGCGGCCCGGCGGATCATATCCGCCGGGCCGTTTTGCATGGAACGGCGGTGGCGACCGTTCGTTACCCTCCCGCAACAGCAGATGCTCTAGGGAGAGATGGCATGAGCGAGATCGAACGCACCGTCGACGAGACGATGAGCGTCGCCCCCGACGCGACCGAGGCGGAACGCGGGTCGCGCGGCGATGCCGGTCGCGACGAATCGATCGCCGAGCGGCTGGAACGCAATCCCGAAAACAAGGACGCCCGGCTAGACCGCGGCCTTGATGAATCGATGGATGCCAGCGATCCGCCCGCGACCACCCAGCCGGTCCACAACCATAGCCCGGCGCCGTCGTCCGGCTACGACGAGGAGGCGGAGAAGGCGCGCCAACGCGACGCCTGACGCGCCGCGACGCTACGCGCACGGAATGGGCTTGTCCGGCGGTGGCCCTTTTCGGGTCGCCGCCGTTCGTTTATGGCGGCGTCGAATGGCGTAAAGGTGTGCGTAGGATGACGATCGGACGGCAAACGCGGCGGTGGCTGGCGACGATGGTCCTGCTGTTCGTCTGGATCGCCGGGCCGGCGAACGCCGAGGTGCGGATGACTTTCTGGTCGCGAAACACCAGCAATTATTTCCCGCACGCCTTCTTCTCGCTGAAGGGCACGGTCGATTCCACCGGGCAGGTGGTCGACGAAAGCTACGGCTTCACGCTCGACAACATGACGCCGGTTGCGCTGTTCGCGTCGGTAAAGGCGCATGTCGACCACACGACCAAGACCTACATGCGCGGCAGCGACGCACAGTTCCGCATCATCATTACCGACGCCCAATATGCCGCGATCAAGGCGCAGGTCGCCGAATGGGACGCGCCGGGATCCAAGTGGAACCTGAACAAGCGCAACTGCGTGTTCTTCGTCGCCGAAGCCGCCCGCCGCGCGGGACT
>DASTEN010000203.1:0-2072 GCA_035709645.1 Sphingomonas sp. | reverse complement strand
GCACCAGCGCGACGTCGCCATTGTAGATGGTGACCGACAGATCACCCTGCGCGGTCGCGGCCGACGCCGCCGCGGGCACATCCTCCTGCGCCGCGACCGGGGTAGCCAGGATCAGAAGGCTGCCGACCAGAATCGCCTTGGACATGTCTTACTCCCCCGCACGAACGCTTTCGCCGCAGCATGACCCAGCCGCCGCTCCACGGCAATGGCGGTCAGGCGGTACCCGTCGTCGCCGCCAGCAGCCGCGGATCGACGCCGACCCGTGCGAAACCGGCGGACCAGCGGTCGTCGGCAGGCGTGTCGAACAACAAGGCGTCGTCGCCCGCGACGTTCAGCCAGCCGTGCCGCCGCATCTCGCCGTCGAGCTGGCCTTCGTCCCAGCCGGCATAGCCCAGCGCCGGCAGCCAGCGCTGTGGCCCCGTGCCGGCGGCGATCGCACGCAGGACGTCGACCGTGCCGGACAGGGACCAGCGGCCGGCGACATCGATCGTGTCGGCACCGCTCCAGTCGCGCGAATGCAGCACGAAGCCGCGCCGCGTCTCGCACGGGCCACCCAGATGGACCGGCACGTCGGGCACGTCCCCCGGGGCGATATCGAGCTGGGTCAGCACGTCGTGAAACGTCAGGCCATCGATGATCGTCCCGATCCCGATCCCCAGCGCGCCGTTTTCGTCATGGCTGCACATCGCGATCACCGCGCGGTCGAACCGCGGATCGCCGATGCCGGGCATCGCCAGCAGGAACTGGCCGGTCAGGAAGGTGGCGGTCTGCATCAGCATCTGAACATAGACCGCCGCCTGCGGTGCCGTCATCGCTTGAAATATTTTGGCGGTGGTCCAGATGGACGCCGGATTGGCACCGCTTCGATGGCGGCCGCCACGAACAGGAGCATCAGGACATGACGATCAAGGTGGGCGACCGCATTCCCAGCGTGAACTTCGCCAAGGCGACGGAAAACGGCCCCGAGGGCGTCAGCTCCGACGAATTCTTCAAGGGCCGCAAGGTCGCGCTGTTTTCGGTGCCCGGCGCCTTCACGCCGACCTGTTCGGCAAAGCACCTGCCCGGCTTCGTCGAAAAGGCCGACGCGCTGAAGGCAAAGGGCGTCGACGAGATCGCGTGCACCGCCGTCAACGACGCGTTCGTGCTGAACGCTTGGAAGGATGCGAATGCCGCAGGCGACACGGTGACGATGCTCGCCGACGGCAACGCCGATTTCGTGAAGGCCGCGGGCCTGGACATGGACGGGTCGAAGTTCGGGCTGGGCACGCGCGGCCAGCGGTTCTCGATGATCGTCAACGACGGCGTCGTCGAACAGCTGCATGTCGAGGAACCGGGCGAATTCACGGTCAGCTCGGCGGAACACCTGCTCGAGACCCTGTAAGCGGGTCGGACGGGCCGCCGCCGGTCCCGGCGGCGGCCCCACGGCACGGCCGCCGATCTGTATCCTGTGACGGCGACGACGTGCGTGTCGGCTGCTGCAATGCGGGAACCGACCGCGAGCCAGGAACATTGATGCCTCCGCGTAACGAAACGGAGTATCTCATGGCCACCACCCCAGAAACGACCGACACCTCCTCAGTCACCACGACCGAGGGGCGTCAGGCGCTGTTCAACACCGCCAAGGATGCGGTGACCGAGGCGGTGCAGACCGCCGTCGACGCCGTAAAGGCGAACCCGAAGACGGCTGCGGCGATCGCCGCCGGCGCGACCGCCGCCGTAGCGGGCGCTGCCTATGGCGCGAGCAAATTGTCGGCCGCCAAGTCTGGCACCGCCGCGCCCAAGAAGCGCGCACCGGCCAAGTCGACGGCGAAGAGCACCACGGCGCGCAAGACGCCGGCAAAGAGCTGATCCCCGCCGGCCCGTGTCGATCCGACGATCGGCGCGGGCGGTTGCGGCCACCGATTTCCCGAGTCTTGCCAGCGTAACGCGTGCGGCGTAACGCTTTTCGATGCCTCAAGCCGCTGACATCATCGCCGAACTCGACCGCCTGTATCTCGCCTCGGTCGGGCGCCTGAAATCGGCCCTTACGCGCTATCTGACCGACGGCACCCCGCCCCCGCCCGAGGCGCGGC
>DASTEN010000202.1:0-4310 GCA_035709645.1 Sphingomonas sp. | reverse complement strand
ATGAAGCTGGAAGCGCTGCAGGCGAGCTGGACCGAAAAGGCCGAACTGGCGCTGTCGAAGGATCGCGAGGATCTGGCGAAGGCCGCGCTGCTCGAACGCCAGAAGGCCGCCGACATGTGCGACCAGCTGAATGCCGAGATTTCGGTCCTGGACGATGCTCTGCGCGCGTACGAGGTCGACATCGCCAAGCTGCAGAAGAAGCTGAGCGAGGCTCGCGCCCGCCAGAATTCGGTCGAGACGCGCCTGGAAAGCGCCAACAACCGCTTCCGCCTGCGCGATATGTACGCCGGCCCGAAGACGACCGAGGCATTTTCGCGCTTCGATGTGCTGGAACGCCGCGTCGACGAGGCAGAGGGGCGCGCCGATGCCGCCGGCCTGGGGGCGATCCGCACGTTGGAAGACGAATTCGCCGATCTGCGGTCGAGCGACAAGGTCGATGCCGAACTCGCCGCCTTGAAGGCGCGCCTGAACAAGGAGGGCTGAGATGGGTGAGATTGTCGCCGTCGTCGGCATCGTCACGCCGATCATCGGTCTGCCCTGGCTGATCATGCACTATGTGACCAAGTGGAAGCAGGCGCCCAAGATCACCGACGAGGACGAGAAGCTGCTCGACGAGCTCTATCACTTCGCGCGGCGGATGGAGGAGCGGGTGCAGACGGTCGAACGCATCGTCGCCGCCGACAATCCCGATTTCCGCCAGCTGTCCGGCCCGGCGCCGACGCCCAGCCTGACCGACGCCGAATACCAGTTTTCAAGGAGGAACTGAGATGTCCGCCAGCCGCACCAAATTCTACCGCGACAAGGCCAATGGCAAGGTCATGGGCATTTGCGCGGGGATCGCCGAATATACCGGGATCGACGTCACCATCATCCGCATCGGCATGGTCATTATGACGGTCGCCGTGTCGGGCACGCTGATCCCGATCTACCTGATCGCCGGCATGATCGCCCCGCAGAAGCCCTACGGCCTCTACGAAACCCCCGACGACCAGAAGTTCTGGCAGGGCGTGCGATCCAACCCGAAGCGGTCGACCGCCGAGGTCCGCAGCAAGTTCCGCGAGCTCGACCGTCGACTGGCCGACATCGAAACCCACTATACCAGCCGCAACACGCGCCTGGCCGAAGAGATCGAGGCGCTGCGCTAAGCGCAGGGTTCAGAGGGGAGAGCCGACATGGAATGGGGTGGACCGGGTTTCGTCATCGCGATCATCGCGATCACCACCGCAGGCTGGGTGCTCAACAACTGGATCCGTGCGCGTCACGGATTCGAGCCGACCGACGATTGGGGCGGAACCGGCGACAGCAAGGCGGCGATCGCCGACAAACGGAAGATCGAACTGCTGACCAACGAAAATGCATCGTTGCAGGGCAAGGTCGGCCGGCTGGAAGATCGGATCGCGGTGCTGGAACGCATCGCCACCGATCCGGCGACACGGACCGCGCGCGAAATCGATGCGCTGCGTTAAGAAGGACTTGAGACAATGAACGGCTTTTCGATCTTCATGATCTGCTTCGTGGTGATCGGCCTGCCGGTCATTCTCGGGATCGGCAGCGAGATGTTCAAGCGCTGGCTGAAGCACAAGGAAGTGATGGCCCAGGCCCTGAACGCCCAGACCGCTGAGAAAGCGGCGCAATATGCCGCCCACACCGAACGGCTGGAACAGCGGGTGCGGGTGCTGGAGCGGATCGCGACCGACCGCGGGGTGGCCGTTGCCGACGAGATCGAACGGCTGCGCGACGAACGGACGGCGTCGCCGCTGAACTGACGCACGAGGGGTGTGGGCGGCACTTCCGCCCGACCGAGCTCAAAAGGACATACGAGAATGTTGGTATTTTGCATCGTCATGGCGGCGGTGGCCGGGGTCGGCTGCTTTCTGACCGAGCGGGTCGACCGTCCCCGCCGCCGCGCCGCCCGCGAAGCCGCGCTGCATCCGGCCGAATAAGCCGGTTACACCAGAACAACGATAAGAGAGGGAGTTACGAGCATGTCCGGTGGTCAATTCATGGTGGTGATGATCGTCGCGATCGTGATGTTCAGCAGCATCATCAAGGCGAAGATGGGCATCCGCCGCACTCGCCACGGCGAGGAATACAGCGTTCGCGACGATGCCGCCGTAAGCGCCGAGAACCACCGCCTGAAGAGCGAGATCGCCGACCTGCGCGAACGTATCCAGGTTCTCGAACGCGTCGTGACCGACAACGAAGGTAGCCTGCGCCTCGACCGCGAGATCGAGAAGCTGCGCGGCCCCCGCGCCTGACAATCTAACTCCAAGGGGAGTGTGGAGCGATGACCGACCCGACCTATTACCTGACCCTCGCCTCCGCCGGCCTCGTCGGCCTCGGCATGGTCACGATGGCGGCCCTGAACGGCTGGCGCGGCTGGCTGGCGCTGAAGGCACAGGAAATGACCGCCCGCCGCGAGATGGACGACGCGCCCAGCGTCCCCAGCGCCGGCGCGCGTATCGAGATCGCGGACCTCAAGGAACGCATCCGCAAGCTCGAGGCGATCGCCGCCGGGGTGGACCTCTGAGCCACCCGCGGCGTAGGGGCGAGGGATGACGACCCTCGCCGACCTGACCGACGAATATGGCTTCCTCGATGCCGACGATCGCTATCGCCTGCTGATCGACCTTGGCCGCGATCTGGAACCCATGCCCGAGGCGCTCAAGACCGACGCGACCCTGGTCCGCGGATGTTCGGCCTCCGTCTGGGTCTATCCCACCGTCCGCGACGATGGCCGGCTGCATTTCCTGGCCGACAGCAATGCCGCGATTACCAAGGGGATCATCGCGCTGGTGCTGCTGACCGTCCAGGACAAGGCGCCGGCGCAAATTCTGGCGACCAATATCGAAGGCGCGCTGGCGCCGTTCGACCTGAAGAAGCAACTGAGCTCGAACCGGACGCAGGGCATCCCCAACATGATCGCGCTGATCCGGGAGACGGCGAAACGGTACGCCTGATTTTTCGTAGCCGAGCGACCGGCGGGAACCCCGCGTAGGTGAGGGCAACCCCTTTGGCTTGAGGCCAACGGCCCCCATGTTCCTGCGAAGGCGATACCTCTGCGAAAGTACTGCTCGTGCTTCCGCGAAGGCGGCCGAGCTATTCCGCGGTCTACGGCCCGCGCCGCCTTGGGCTCCCCGCCTGTGCGCAAGCACGGCATAGCCTACATTTTGTCAGTGGACTTCTGACGAAAGCATGTTCCCAGGCGAAGGCCGGGGCTCAGTTTCAAGCAATCGACGTGACGAAGAGATGGCCGAAGCTGGCCCCAGCCTTCGCCGGGGCACGAGAACCCTCAAGCCGCGTCCTGATCGTTCGCCGCCCGCGTCACGCCAAGCTCTAGCGCCGCCGCGACCCGATCGACCGCAGTCCCCTCCGGCACCACCAGCCACCCGCCGGCGCGGCCGACCACGACCGCGCGTTTGGGGCATACGCCCAGGCATTTCGTCTCGACGATGCCCACGCTGGCCTTGCGCCCCTTACCTAATCCCAACCGCTTACGCAGCGCCTTCGCCAGCGACTGCTTGCCCTTGGGGCCGAACCCGCCATCAAGCTTGCGAGAACATTTCGCGCATACCACGATTGCGTCCTGCCAGCCCGAGGGCAGGCGACGGATCACGCCGGTTTCCACTGCCGCCGATCCTCCGCCGCACGCAGCACCTCATAGGCCGCCTGGATCGCCTGGAACTGCTTGGCCGCCTCCGCATCGCCGGGGCGGACATCCGGATGGCTTTCCTTCGCCAGTCGTCGCCACGCGACGCGCACCGCTTCGAAATCGGCGTCCGGCTCCAGTTCGAGCACGTCGAGCGCACGCATCTCGTCGCGCGACCGGGTGCCGTCGCCCGGCCCTGCCCAGCCATTATGCTTGGACTGCGAAAATCCACCCGCATCGCGCCGTTCGTCCGCCTCGCGGGCGGCCGCTTCCTCGGCGGACAGACCGGCGAAATAATCCCAGCCCTTGTTGTACTCGGCCGCGTGCGTCTGACAGAAATACCAGCGTTCGGGGCTGTTGGGCGCCTTGGGCGCGGGGCAGTTGCCCGGTTCCTCGCACCCATGGCGGTCGCACAGCCGGACGGTCGTCGCATCGCGCGACGAGCCATACCCGCCCCAGCGGGGAAATCCCCAATTGTCCGAACGTGTCGCCCGCGCCATCGGCCCCGACATAGGGCCGATGGCGGGTGACGCAAGGCGCGATCCGAACGACCGGGCGTGGCTTAATCCCCCAGCTGAAACCTGATCCGAGTCGTCGTCCCGCCGCAGCCCAGGCCGCCGTCGGGCCGGAACGTCTTCGAAAAGCGCGCGGTCTTCACCAC
>DASTEN010000201.1:0-3480 GCA_035709645.1 Sphingomonas sp. | reverse complement strand
CGCTGGATGCGCGCATCACGACGCTCTCGGTCGTCATCTTCGCGCCCTTGCGCTTGACGCCTGCCAGCAGCGATCCGTCGGTCACGCCGGTCGCAGCGAAGATACAGTCGCCCTTCGCCAGTTCGGTCAGGTCGTAGATCTTGTCGAGGTCGGTCACGCCCCACTTGGCCGCGCGCGACCGTTCGGCATCGTTCCGGAACAGCAGCCGGCCCTTGAACTGCCCGCCGATGCAGCGCAGCGCCGCGCACGCCAGCACGCCCTCCGGCGCGCCGCCCGATCCCATGTACATGTCGACCGTCGTTTCCGGATCGGTCGTCGCGATGACACCCGCCACGTCGCCGTCGCCGATCAGCATCACGCCGCAGCCGATGCTCCGCAGTTCGGCCACCAGCGCCTCGTGGCGCGGGCGGTCGAGCACGCAGACGGTGATCTCGTGCGGCTCGACGCCCTTCGCCGCGGCGACCGCGCGGACGTTCTCGGTCGGCGACTTGGCGAGGTCGATGATGTCGGCCGGGTAGCCCGGGCCGACCGCCAGCTTTTCCATATAGACATCGGGCGCGTTCAGCAGCTGCCCCTCTTCGGCGATCGCCAGCACCGCGAGCGCATTCGGCCCGGCCTTGGCGGTGATCGTCGTACCTTCCAACGGGTCGAGCGCGATGTCGATCTTGGGACCGGTGCCGATCGCCGAGCCGACCTTCTCGCCGATGTACAGCATCGGCGCCTCGTCGCGCTCGCCCTCGCCGATGACGACGGTGCCGTCCATGTACAGGCCGTTGAGCGATTCGCGCATCGCCTCGACCGCCGCGGCGTCGGCTTCCTTCTCGTTGCCGCGCCCGACCAGCTTCGACGCCGCGATCGCCGCGGCTTCGGTCACGCGCACCATTTCGAGCACCAGGACGCGGTCCAGGACCTTGCTGGCGGTGTCGGTCATCTCATCCCCTCTCGTGATCGGCCGCACGGATCGGGCCGTAGAAATTGGCCGGGCGTTACCCGGCGGGCGGGGGCTTGTCGAGGTAAAGCGCCTCGGGCTAACATCGCATTGCGACGAGGGGAGCGCCCGTGATGCCGATTCCGCTGATTGCCCTGCTGCTGGCTGCAGACGCTCCCTATGACCTGGCCGCCTATCGCAGTGCCACACGCGCAGAGGTGCCGTGCGATCGGACCGCGGCGACCAACGAGGTGACGGTGTGCGGGCGGCGCGAGGCGGATCGCCGCTACCGCGTGCCGCTGGTCGGCATCGCCGCGCGCGATCAGGTGCTGGCCGTGCGCGACCGGCTGCTGGAAGACAAGATCGACCACTGCGGCCGCCAGTTGATGACCTATGGCTGCGGCTTCGTCGGGGTCACGATGACCTCGGGCGGGGCGGGGACCAGCCTGAAGCCGCGCAAGCTGAAGGAATAGCGAACCCTCCTTCCCACGGGGAGGTGGCCGGACGCAGGCCTGACGGCAGGGTGTCGAGCTATCGGGTGGTGTGACACCCAGCCGACGCGCATACCGCGCCCGCCCTCCCCTTGCAGCGGAGGATTGGCTGGTTGCGGCACGACGCCTCCCCCTGTATCCGCGCGCCCATGCTTAACCTGAACGGCATCACCGTCCGCCTTGGCGGGCGCACGATCCTCGATCGCGCCTCGGCCGCGTTGCCGCCGGGCAGCCGCGTCGGACTGATCGGCCGCAACGGCGCGGGCAAGTCGACGATGGTCCGCGTGATCGCCGGCATGCTGGAGCCCGACGAAGGCTCGGCCGACATGCCGCGCGGCGCCAAAATCGGCTATATCGCGCAGGAAGCGCCGTCGGGCGAGAAGACCCCGTTCGAGACGGTGCTGGAGGCCGATATCGAGCGCGCGCACCTGATGGCGCTCGTCGAAACCGACGTCGACCCCGACACGCTGGGTGACGCCTACGAACGGCTGATCGCGATCGACGCCTATACCGCGCCCGCGCGCGCCAGCCGCATCCTGCTCGGCCTGGGCTTCGACGAGGAGATGCAGAACCGGTCGCTCGACAGTTTTTCGGGCGGGTGGAAGATGCGCGTCGCGCTCGCCGCGCTACTGTTCTCGCAGCCCGATCTGCTGCTGCTCGACGAACCGTCGAACCACCTCGACCTCGAAGCGGTGATGTGGCTGGAGGACTTTCTGCGCGACTATCGCGCGACGATCGTCGTCGTCAGCCACGAACGCGACTTCCTGAACAACGTCGTCGACCACATCCTTCACCTGCAAGGCGGCAAGGTGACCCTGTACGCCGGCGGATACGATTCGTTCGAGAAGCAGCGCGCCGAACGCATGGCGCAGCTGGCCGCGGCGAAGGCGAACCAGGAAACGCAGCGCGCCAAGTTGCAGGACTATATCGCGCGCAACTCCGCCCGCGCGTCGACCGCGAAGCAGGCGCAGAGCCGCATCAAGCTGCTGTCCAAGATGCAGCCGATCGCCGAACTGGCGAACGATCCGTCGCTGACGTTCGACTTCCCCGATCCCAGCGAACTGCGCCCGCCGCTGATCACGCTCGATCTGGCGGACGTCGGATACAGTGATACGCCGATCCTGAAGCGGCTGAACCTGCGCATCGACCCCGACGACCGCATCGCGTTGCTGGGCCGCAACGGTAACGGCAAGACCACGCTCGCCCGCCTGCTTGCCGCGCAGCTGGCGCCGATGTCGGGCGCGATGACCGCGTCGGGCAAGATGAACGTCGGCTATTTCACCCAATATCAGGTGGAAGAGCTCGACACCGACGATACCCCGCTCGAGCATATGACGCGCACGATGAAGGGCGCGACACCCGCTGCCGTGCGCGCGCAACTGGGGCGGTTCGGCTTTTCGGGCGACAAGGCGACGACGAAGGTCGGCAAGCTGTCGGGCGGGGAACGCGCGCGGCTGGCGCTGGCGATCATCACCCGCGACGCGCCGCACCTCCTCATCCTCGACGAACCGACCAACCACCTGGACGTCGACGCGCGCGAGGCGCTGGTTCAGGCGCTGAACGGCTACAAGGGTGCGGTCATCCTGGTCAGCCACGATCGTCACATGGTCGAACTGACCGCCGACCGGCTGGTGCTGGTGGCGGATGGCGCGGCGAAGGAATTCGACGGCAGCCTAGACGACTATATCGCGATGATCCTGTCGGGCGACGACACGCCGAAGGCCGAGAAGCCCAAGAAGAAGGACAAGGCCGCGGTCGCCGCTGCCAAGGAGGCCGAAAAGGCGGCGCGCGCGGCGGCCAAGGATGCCGAGGCCGAAATGGCGAAGCTGGAGACGGAGCGCACCGCGGTCGATCGCGCGATGTTCGATCCCTCGACCGCGGAACCGAGGCTTGCGAAGCTGTCGATGTCCGATCTGATGAAGCTGCGGTCGGAGCTGACCGACAAGATCGACGCGGCCGAAGCGCGGTGGATGGAAGCGAGCGAGGCTTTGGACCGCGAGGCGGCGTAAACTCCTCCCCGGCACGGGGAGGGGGACCAAGCGCAGCTTGGTGGAGGGGGCG
>DASTEN010000200.1:0-7711 GCA_035709645.1 Sphingomonas sp. | reverse complement strand
CTTGTCCAGCGGGTCTTCCTGGGGGACGGGCAGCCTGTCCCTCGACGTTTCCGACGCCAACCTGGAAACCGGGCTGACGTTCATGCGGCAGGCGCTGACGCAACCGGAATTCCCGGGCGGCATGATCGATCGTCTGAAGCGGCAGGCCGGCGACCGAAACGCCGGCGACGCCTCCGGCTCGGATGGGCGGCAGCCGCCGGATCTCGACCGGCTGCTTGATGCCGGCTCTCCCTATCTCGCCCGTGCGCGGCCGCAGGGTGACGATCCGCAACAGCGGATCACGCGCGACGGCGTCGTCGCCGCCTATCACCGCTGGCTTCGGCCGGAACATGCGGTGATGACGCTGGTGTCGGACAAGCCGCTGGCGGCACTGCTTCCGATGCTGAACCGAACGATCGGCGAATGGCGTGCGGCGGGCGAAGCGAAGCCGGTTCCTCCCGTCTCTTATACCCCGCAGCCCGGCAAGCCGGAGATCGTTCTGATCGATCGGCCGGGTGCGGTACAGGCGTCGATCGTCGGCGGGCAGCGGGTCGCAGCGACCGATCGCGGCCCGTCGGAGGCGTTGTCGATCGCGAACACCGTCTTGGCGGGGAATGCGATATCGCGACTGAACATGAACCTTCGCGAGGACAAGCACTGGACCTACGGCGCGTCCGGCGCCTTCCAGCTTCGACCCTATAGTTCGACGTACACGGTTTCGATGGACGTCCAGCAGGACAAGGTCGGCGCCGCCATCGGCGAAGTCGTGAAGGAAATGCGCGACGTGCTGACCGATCGACCGATCACGGCCGCGGAACTGGCCGATGCCAAGCGGACGTGGTTGGGCCTGAGCGCGCGGCTGTACACGACCGGCGGCGATCTGGCCGGTTCGCTGGAGGATGTGCTGCGCAAGGGGCGCAGCGACGACTATGCGAATAGCTTCGGCGACAGGGTCCGGGCGGTGACGCCGGCTGCCGCCAACGCCGCACTTGCCGGTCAGCTCGATCCCGCAAAGTGGATCTGGGTCATTACCGGAAACGCGGCGCTGATCCGGCCCCAGCTCGATCGCCTGGGCCTTCCTGTCCGTGTCGTGACGCGTGACCGGGCCGGCCGATCGCCGGAAGCGGCAGCGGCGCGGAATACGACGGCGGGCACGCCGCCACGATAAACCGACGACGCGACGTTACGGCTTTGCCGCGCGCACTCGCCGAAGGCTGCAGGACGGTCGCTCGGGGTGGGGTCTGATCGTCCGATCGGCCATGAGGGTCCGACTGGACGGTGGGGGCCGTCCTGAGGGCAGCGGAATCTCTTGAGGGCCGGTCACGTCACCGCCACCCCGGAGTTTTTGCTGCATGCGTCTACGCCATGTCCTTCTGACCTGCGCCGTCCTGCCCTTTGCGACCGTCGCCACCCAGGCCGCGTCGCTGCAGACGGCGGCCGCGCGGCGGCCCGAAGCCACGCCGACCGCAGCGCCCAAGCGATCGACCTTGACCCCGGCCGAGATGGCGGCGACCCGCGCGTCGGTGCTGCGCATGGTCGACCAGGTCGACATGTCCTATCAGCAATTCACCCTTTCGAACGGTCTGCGCGTCATGGTCCGGACCGACCGTCGCGCGCCGGTGGTCAACGTCGGCATGTGGTATGATGTGGGCTCGAAGCACGAGCCGGAAGGGCGAAGCGGCTTTGCGCATCTGTTCGAACATCTGATGTTCAACGGGTCGGAGAATGTCCCCGGCGACTATCTGCCGTATCTGATGCGGGTCGGCGCTGCGGTAAACGGCAGCACGAGCCGAGACCGGACGAATTATTATCAGGTCGTGCCGACGCAGGCGCTGGATCGCGCGCTGTTCATGGAAAGCGATCGCATGGGACATCTGCTCGGCGCGCTCGACCAGGCATCGCTCGACGAACAGCGCGGCGTCGTCCAGAACGAAAAGCGCAACGGGTCAAACCAGCCGACGGCCGTCATCAACGACATGCAGCGCGCGGCGCTGTTCCCGAAAACGCATCCCTACGGCCACTCGATCATCGGGTCGATGAAGGATCTGAACGCCGCCGACCTCGAGGACGTTCGCCGCTTCTTCAAGGCGCATTACGGGCCGAACAACGCGCTGCTGATCCTTGCCGGCGACATCGATCTGTCCACTGCCAAGCGCCTGGTGACGAAATATTTCGGCGGCATTCCGTCGGGACCGCGCAACGTTCGACCCGACGCCCGTCCGGTCATGCTGGCCAAGACGCTGCAGCAGACCGCCACCGCGCCCATCACGTCGCCAATCATCGTGCGCGCCTGGCCGGTGCCCGGCGCCGACAGCAAGGAGTCCTGGGAATTGGACGGCGTTGCGGAGGCGATGGGCGGCACGCCCGAGAGCCCGTTGCAGCGGCGCCTGGTCCGCGACGAGAAACTGTTCCAGAATATAAAGGTCGGCAACGGCAGTGCCGCGCAGGCGGGCGAATTCGAAATCTACGCCCAGGTCCGCCCGGGCGTCGATGCCAAGGTGGCGGCCGCGGCGCTGGACCGTGAAATCGCACTGTTTCTGCAGCAGGGTCCGTCTGACGACCTGCTGACCCGGTGGGTCGCGCGTTACGGCTACCGCTTTGCAAAGCAGATGTCGCTGGTCGATCCGCTCGCCTCGTCGATGGGCGAGAATGCGATGGTCGACGGCAACCCGCTGCTGGCACGGGACAGCATGCGGTTCTACGCGACCCTGACTCCGGCCATGGCGAAGGCGGCGGCGCGCAAATGGCTCAGCCGTCCGCGTTGGGAGCTGACCGTCGTGCCGGGGCCGCGGATCGTGCCCGAGGACGATGCCGGCATCGATGGATCGGCTGCCTCTGCGACCCCGGCCGTCGCCCCGGCGGCGGGGCCGGCCGCACCGGCGGCTGCTCCCACCCCCGCCACGCCCAAGACCGGCAATCGCGGCCCGATACCCGATGTCGGTCCGCCCAGCGACCCGACGTTCCCCGCGGTCGAACGCGTGACGCTCGCAAACGGTATTCCCGTCCTTTTCGCGCGCGCGCCGTCTTCGCCGTACACCTTGCTCAGCATGTCGATCGACGGGGGGCAGCTCAACGAGCCCGCCGATCAGACCGGCACGATGGCGATCATGTACCCGCTGATGGCGAAGGGCTTCGGCGGCATGGACGAGGATCGCATCCGCGAAATCCTGGACTTGACCGGAATTACCCTGCGCGCGGGGGCGTCTGCCGAGAATTCGAGTGTCACGCTCGAGACGCCCGACGTCAATCTGGAGCGTGGCCTGGGCCTGCTGCAACAGATGGTGACGACGCCCAGCTTCCCGACCGACATCGTGGAACGGCGCAAGCGCGAGGCGCTCGATCAGCGCGCGAGCACACGCCTGTCGCCCGGCGTTCTGATGCGCCAGGAAATGATGCCGCTGGTCGATGCCGGGTCACCCTATCTGCGCAACGAACTCTATGGCGATGGCAAGGTGCTGCGTGGCCTGGACCGGGCGAAGATCCTGGCGTCCTACCAACGCTGGGTCCGCCCCGAACATGCGAAGATCGCCTTGGTTTCGGACAAGCCACTCGCCGAATTGCTGCCGCTGCTCAATCGCACGATCGGATCATGGCGCGCGACCGGCACCGCGCAGCCGATCGAGCCGGTCGCTTACGTTCCGAAACCCGGCACGCCGCAGATCGTCCTGATCGATCTCCCCGGGGCGGTGCAGGCATCGATCGCGGGTGGTCAGCGGGTGACGACGACCGATCGCGATCCCGACGAAGCGCTTGATCTCGCCAGCAAGGTCCTGGGTGCCGATTTCACTTCGCGGATCAACATGAACCTGCGGGAAAACAAGCACTGGACCTATGGCACGTACGGTTCCTTCTCGCAGCGGCCGTACAGTTCGGGGTATTCGGTCCAGGCGACCGTGCAGCAGGACAAGGCGGGCCCCGCCATCGCCGAACTGATCAAGGAGGTGCGCGGGATCACCGGGGACAGGCCGATCACGGATGGCGAATTCGACGTCGCCAAATCGGCGATGCTGGGCAAGCTGCCGACGGAGTATTCCGAGAATTACGGTATCCTGGGCGGGCTGATCGGCATTCAGAAGTACGGCAGGCCCGACAGCTATCCCGGCCAGGTCGGCGCGCGCGTCCGCGCGGTCAGCAGGTCGGATGCGGAAGCTGCGCTGAAGGCGCAGATCGATCCGGCGAAATGGGTATGGACCATCATCGGCAACGCCGCGATCATCCGTCCGCAGCTCGACGCGCTGGGTCTGCCCGTCAGGGTCGTCAAGGCGGCCGACGTCCTGCCGCCCCTGTAATCCGATATCCATATACGAACCCGAGCAACGCCGGTCCTCCAACGGGGCCGGCGTTTCGCTCGGTCGGCGGGAAAGGCCGAGCGGTTCGATGCGGCACCGCGGCCTGTACTCTTTCGGTGTGCGGTTATCGTCGCGCATCGCTACGAAGCGCTGCCGCGCCGTCGATGGATCGCGATCGCGCAAGCAGGATGCGAACGCACCGGCGCCGGACGAATGTTGCGTGATATAGTTACATAGAATTTTTTTATTGCCTGATGTTACGGGTCTGTGACGCGCGCACGCCAATCCCCATGAGCCGGCTGTGGGGGCCGGAGGCATAGTGGGGGATTGGGAATGAAGCTGGCTCGGCGTGTTTTGACGTTGGCTCTGTGCGGGGTGGCATCGGGCGCGATACTGGCGCCGCCGGCTCTGGCGCAGGCATCGCCGCAGGGCGTCGCCATGCAGAAGCGACAGTTCGACATCGCTGCCGGCCCGCTTGACGAAGCGCTCAACACCTGGTCCCGCAAGACCGGCCGATCGATCGTCTTTCGGTCGGAGGATGTGTCCGGCGCCAAGACGAGCGGCGTGAAGGGGTGGCTGACGGAGGCGGTCGCGCTCGATCGTCTGCTGCGCGGCACCGGTTTCGCCCCGGTCTTCAGCGGAAATGGTTCGGTCGCCGTGTCCCGCGTTTCGGTCGCGGACGCCGAGCAGGATTATTCCGGCGGCGCCACGCCCGACATTCTGGTGACCGGGCGCAATAGCTGGTCGCTGAACACCGGGATTCAGCGGACGCAGGACGACAGCCAGCCCTTCATCGTTTTGTCGGGCGAGGAGATCCGGCGAAGTGGCGCGCCGAACCTCGAATCCTACCTGCGCGACCAGTTGAACGTGAACGCCACGCCGGGCACCAGCGAACAGGTGAAGGCCAGCCCCAGCGGCAGTGGTGTAGGCACGCTGCCGAGGAACCGCGGGCTCAGCCAGATCAATCTGCGCGGTCTGGGTGCGCGCGATACGCTGATCCTGGTCGATGGCCGACGTCAGGCCGGCGTCAATATCGGTGACGGCAACCTCACCCAGCCATCGATCACCGGCATTCCGATCGCGTCGATCGAGCGTATCGAAATTCTCGCGTCGTCCGCATCGGGCATCTATGGTTCCGGCGCGTCGGGCGGTGTCATCAATATCGTGCTGAAGCGCGATTTCACCGGCGGCGAGATCACCGCGAACTATTCCAATACCGACGACTTCAAGATGGGGCAGGGGCAGATCGACCTGACCTATGGCCTTCCGCTGGAAGGCGGGCGGACGCGGTTGAGCGTGACCGGCAGCTGGACGCGGGGTCTGCCGCTGCTCTACGGCGAGCGCGCCTTCCTGATCAATGCCCAACGCCAAATCTACGCCTCGAACGCGTCCAATCTGGCGGAAGGCTATCTAGGCCTGCCGATCGGCAGTGCGGTCAACTATTACCGCCCGGGCAATCAGCCACTTACGCTGAAGGCGCAATACGGCGGACAGCGGCTGTCCTCGGGATTCGGCACGGTTCCGGCCGGCTTCAACGGTATCCGCACAGACGGCGTCAACGCGCTGCTCGCGGGATTGGGAACCTACAATCGCGAAACGCCCGACACATCGCTGGCGCCGGGCCTTCGCGCGCCGTTGATCTATGGGTCGCAGCGTCTCAACGGGTCGGTGACGATCCGTCGCGAATTCAGCGACAGCCTGTCAGGATACATCGGCATCAACGCCGCGCGCAGCAAGTCGATCACGAATTTCTCGCGCGGGCCCGATTTTGTCGATCTTCCGTCGAGTTCGCCCGACAATCCGTTCACGAGCCAGATCCGACTGGCGCTTCCCGCCATCAGCGAACAGGTGCCGATCACCAACGAACAGCGCAGCTTCTCCTACGTCGGCGGTGCGATCATCAAACTGTCCTCGGAATGGCAGGCGGCGCTCGACCTGTCCTATTCGACCTCTTGGTACCAGTCGGACATCAAGCCTCCGTTGGTGACGGACGCGACGAACGCCGGCCTGAAGAACGGCACGCAGAACCCGCTCCGGGACCTGTCGCTGTCACCGCTTAACATCGCGTACAACGACGGCCCGTTCGGCAACGCCAGTGCGCCCAGCACGGCGTCCACCTTCATGCCGTCGTTGCGGATCGCGGGTCCGCTGCCGGTTCGCCTGCCGGGCGGCAAGCCGCAGCTGACGCTGAACATCGATCACACGATCGCGACCAGCGACCCGACGCTGAGTGCGTTCATCAACGGCACCTCTCGCGTGACCACCTTCACGCCCAAGGCCTGGCAGAACATCACATCGGTCTATGGCGAAGTGGTCTTCCCGATCTTCGGCAAGGCCAACGATCTGCCGCTGTTGCGACTGCTCGAACTGCGTTTCTCCGCGCGCGGCGAAGTCTATCGCGGCAACGGCGCCGATCCGGTGAACTGTACGCAGGCGGATTACAGCGGGGCATCGACGTCGAACCCGTTCTCGGCCTGCCCCGGACCGAACGACGTGATCAAGCGCAGCGTTACGCGCAATTCGCACGTCGACCCCAGCATCAGCTTCCGCTGGGCGCCGTTCTCGCTCGTCACGTTCCGTGGGTCCTACACCACCGGCTATCTGCCGCCGCAGCTGTCGCAATTGGTGCCGACCCGCGATCGCAGCTTCCTTCCGTTCCTGACCGACCCGCTGCGCGGGGGGGAATTCATCGGCTCGTTCGAGGACGGGGCGCCCTATCTCGACACGATCGGTGGCGGAAACCCGGACGTGCTTCCGGAAAAGTCGCGGTCGCTGTCGCTCGGCGCCATCGTGACGCCGTCCTTCATCCCCGGCCTGCGCTTCTCCGCGGACTGGACGAAGCTGAAGAAGCGGGACATCTATTTTTCCCCGGCGTCGTTCCTGTTCTTCAATCTGAACGCGCAGCAGGATTTCGAAACCTTCATCGCCACCAAGCCCGAACGGGTAACGCGCGGCCCGGCCTCCGACGGGTTCAGCGTCGGTCCGATCACGCAGCTCGATCTCTCGCTCATCAACCTGACCGGTGCGTCGACCGAGACGGTCGACTTCGTCGGGGAATATGAGCGGCGGCTGTTCGGCGGCACCTTCAATTTCCTTGGCCGCGCGACCTATGTGCGATCGCTGTTCGTCGAACCGTTCCCGGGCAAGGTCAGCATCAACTATGCAGGCCTGGTCACCCGCGGATTTGCCGAAGTCGGCGGCTTCTCGTCGCTGAAATGGCGGGGCAGCGGCAGCGTGAACTGGACGAAGGGCGGACTGACGCTTGGGTGGCAGTCGCGGTTCTTCGACAAATATCGTCTGCGGGAAACCGGGCAGCCGGCGGGGCAGGGGTCGCCATTCGTGGCAAGCCAGCTGTTCCATGATGCCAGCGTGTCGTACCGCTTCGACTTCGGCGCCACCGTGCGGGCGGGTGTCAACAACGTCTTCAACAAGTGGCCGGCCTT
>DASTEN010000199.1:0-3707 GCA_035709645.1 Sphingomonas sp. | reverse complement strand
ATGACCAGCCTGACGCCCGATGTCGACACGGCCATCATCGGCGATCAGCGCAGCAGAGAAGACCTCCGCGAACCCTTCCGCATACCATTTCGGTAGGCCAATCCGGGTCGCCCGAAACATGATGTGATGCGCATATTCGTGAAAAAGCGTCGCATCGCCATTCCCCGCGCGGCCGCCACCATCCCGCGGTACGAAAGCCACGCTAGCCATGCGAGGTATGTAAAAGCCGGCGACCATGTTCGCCTTTCGCGAATAGAGCGCCTGCACGGCATCGATATCTGGCAGCACGTACACGGTTACCGGATTCGCAAGGTCGCTAGGCTGGCTCGGAACATTCCGCACGATCCGCATCGTCGCATCGAAGCGCTCAAGACGGTCCGCGTAGCGACGGAGCCACGGCTCCGACGCATCAGCAAAGATTCGGAAATGATCACTGCGGGCTTCGCGCCACTCGGCATACGCGGGGCTCGAAGAGATTGCGAACAGAGCGGCTGTGAGCGGTAGGAGGTGTCGCTTCATATCAGCAGGGTAACCGCGCAGATCGACGGTGAAAAGCACCTATCCCGACCGTTCCGACCACCAATCGGCATAGGGCGTGTTCGTCACCTTGCGTCGGTTATAGTCCGGCGCGCCGTCGGTCCACCAGGCCGGCCCCCGCTCGCCCAGCGCAATCTTGGCGGCGTCGACATCGGCGCGGGCGGCGGTTCGTTCGGCATCGTCCTTTGCCTGGCCGACCGCGCGGCGGGCCGCCATCAGAGCCTTGACCCATTTTTCGCGGTCCGCGTCGCTCAGGTCGGGGCGAGTGGCGCGCCAGAGGATGTCGTCGACGACGATGTAGCGGCCATCGGGCGTATGGGGCGGCGGCGTGGTCATTCCGGTCGAACGCGCGTCGCGAGCGGATAGGCGACGATCAGCGATAGCGGTTCGGGACCCGATTGCCGGATGCCGACGTTGGCGCCTTCGTACAGATAGGCGGTCATTCCCGCCGTCAGCCGCCGCTTCACCCCGTCGCTCTCCACCTCGCCCTGGCCGGACAGGACATAATAGACCTCGTCGTGCGCCAGCACATGCAGGCCGATCGCCGCGCCCTTGTCGAGCGCACGGCGGCGGAATTCGAACGTGCGCTGCGGCACGGCGTCGGTGATGCGCCACGCGGTGCTCATGCCGATCCTGCCGTGGGGTACGGCTTCGCGCTTCACCACGTCCCTTTCGTCGATGACGACCATCGGCGGAGCGGTCTGGAGCAGAAGAGCGATAAGGATCGTCATGGCATCGGCCTTTCCGTGGTCCGGGCATCGTCGACGGCGCCGTCCTCCGGCGCCGGTGCCGTCCCGCTATTTCCGCATCGCGGCGTCGCGGGCCGACAGATGTTCCTGCGGCACGTCGCGGGTCTGGCCGGGATAGCGGCCGGATTTGGGTTCCATCGTGTCGAGGTTCCAGTCCGCCTCGACGAACGGCGCGCGGGTCGGCTTGAACGCCGGATAGGCGCTGACGTCCTTTTCGTCGTTGATGACCGCGCCGCGCCCTTCGGCCACGAAGAAGAACACGCGGATGTCGTCGGCATCGCGGTCCCACGGTCGCGCGCCGGCGTTGGCGAGCACGTGCGTTTCGACGTCCTTCGATGCCAGCACCGGCAGGCCGGGGACCCAGACGACGGGCTTGGCAACCTCGATCAGGCGCGCCTTGGTATCGCCGTATCGGCCGAACATCGGCAGCGGTTCGCCATATTTGTCGACCGCGACATTGTCGCGCGCGTGATAGCGCAAGTCGCCGTCGCCGCCCAGCATCAGGAACGGCACGCGCCCCTCGGTCGACGGACCGCCGCGATAGACGTTGCCGACCGCGCTCAGCTCGCCGGTGACATAGGGGTGCCCCTCCCACTCCAGCGCCATCAGATTGTAGTGCAGCGCGCGCCGCTGCGGATCGTAGATCAGGTTGTTGACGAACACGCCCTGCGCGCCGCCCTTGAACAGCGCGTTGCGCTCGACATTGTGCGCGTACAGGTTCCGCCAGATGGTGATGCCGGTCGCGTTGTCGTGGATCAGCGATCCCTTCGAATGCTCGCCCTTCGGGTGCGAGCTGTCGGCCAGCCCCTCATACGCGGCGTTGTAGGAAAAGGTGATGTCGTGGCTGGTTCCGCGACGCCAGTCCTCGACCGTCGCGCCGGTGAAGCGCGGGCCGCTGGCCGACATGTTCTCGTCCACCGCCCAGCTGAAGGTGCAGTGATCGACGATCACGTTGTAGGCTCCGATGGTCGAGAAGCTGTCCGCTTCCCAACCCGACCGCTTAGGCTGGCCGTCAGCGCCGGTGCGGATGCGGATGTGGCGCATCACGACGTCGTGCGCCTTCACGTCCAGTCCGCCCTTGATCAGCGTGATGCCCGGCGACGGCGCGGTCTGCCCGGCGATGGTGACGAAGGGTTCGGTGATCGTCCAGCTCTTCAGCCCCATGTCGATGACGCCGCCGACCTCGAACACGATGATCCGCGGCCCCTTGGCATTCAGCGCCGCCTTGAAGCTGCCGGGCCCGTCGGCGTTGAGATTGGTCACGCGGATGATCCGCCCGCCGCGCCCGCCGGGCGTCTTCGCCGCCGGCCCAACCGCGCCGGGGAACGCGATCTGCCCGCCCGCGCCGGTCGGCGATTGCGCCGTCGCCGGTACGCTCGCGGCCAGCATCGTCGCGACCCACCCCAGAACCAAAGGCTTCAGCATCCCACTCTCCATTTTCGACAGGACTGACACCGGTTTCCGGAAATGACAAGCGACGATCTTCCACGTGCTGCGGCCCGCGCCATTTTCTACTTAACCTTTGTCGGCTAGGGGCGGCACCGTGATTTGAGGGAAGGTCTGGACTGTGCGCATCACGATGATCGGAACGGGGTATGTCGGGCTGGTGTCCGGTGCCTGTTTCTCGGACTTCGGGCACGAGGTCGTGTGCGTCGACAAGGACGCAAAGAAGATCGCGGCGCTGCACGACAACATCATGCCGATCTATGAACCGGGTCTGGCCGAACTGGTGTCGGCGAACGTGCGGTCCGGGCGGCTGCACTTCACCACCGACTTGGCCGACGGCGTGCGCGACGCCGATGCCGTGTTCATCGCGGTCGGCACGCCCAGCCGTCGCGGCGACGGCCACGCCGATCTCAGCTACGTCTTTGCCGCTGTCCGCGAAGTCGCCGCAGCGCTGACCAAGCCTGCGGTCATCGTCACCAAGTCGACGGTGCCGGTCGGCACGGGCGACGAGGTCGAACGGATCATCGCCGAAGTCGCCCCGGACAAGGGCATCACGGTCGCCAGCAATCCCGAATTCCTGCGCGAGGGCGCCGCGATCGGCGACTTCAAACGCCCCGACCGCGTCGTCGTCGGCGCCGAGGACGATCGATCACGCGACGTGCTGCGCGAGATCTACCGCCCGCTGTCGCTGAACCAGTCCGCGCCGGTCGTCTTCACCGGGCGGCGCACGGCGGAGATCATCAAGTACGCCGCCAACGCGTTCCTGGCGGTCAAGATCACTTTCATCAACGAAATCGCCGACCTGTGCGAAAGCGTGGGCGGCGATGTGCAGGAGGTCGCGCGCGGCATCGGCCTGGACAATCGCATCGGGCGCAAGTTCCTGAATGCAGGGCCCGGCTATGGCGGGTCGTGTTTCCCCAAGGACACGCTGGCGCTGCTCCAGACCGCCGCCGACAACGACTGTCCGTTGCGCAT
>DASTEN010000198.1:0-2919 GCA_035709645.1 Sphingomonas sp. | reverse complement strand
GATCGTCGGGACCAGCATCTGCCCGGCGACATTGACCGCGGTGCGGCCCATGTCGAGGATCGGATCGATCGCCAGCAGCAGCCCAGCCCCTTCCAGCGGCAGGCCGAGCGTCGTCAGCGTCAGCGTCAGCATGACGGTGGCCCCCGTCAGTCCGGCGGTCGCCGCCGATCCCAGCACCGACACCATCACGATCAGCGCATAGTCGCCGGCGTCGAGCGCCAGCCCGAAGAACTGCGCGACGAAGATCGCGGCGACCGCGGGATAGATCGCGGCGCAGCCATCCATCTTCGTCGTCGCGCCCAGCGGCACAGCAAAGGCGGAATAGGCCCGCGGCACGCCCAGCGCGCGTTCGGTCAGGTCCTGCGTCACCGGCAACGTGCCGACCGACGATCGCGTGACAAAACCCAGCTGGATCGCCGGCCATGCGCGGCGGAAGAACCACAGCGGATCGATCCGGTGCGCCGCAAGCAGCAGCGGGTAGACGACCAGCAGGACGATCCCGAGCCCAATGTAGACGGTCGCGGCAAAGGCGCCGAGCGATGACAGTGTAGTCCAGCCGTAGCGGACGATGGCGTCGCCGATCAGCGCGGCCGACCCGATCGGTGTCAGCGCGATCACCCACCGCAGCAACCGCCGCAGGATCGCCAGCAACGACGCATTGAACGCGAGGAACGGCTCGCCCGGCGCACCGATGCGGACGGCTGCGGCGCCGATCGCGATCGCGACGACGATGATCTGCAGGACGTTGAACCCCAACGCCGTCGTCGCCGCCCCGTCGGTGGTGGTCGTCGTGGCGGTCAGTCCGATCAGGTTGGCCGGCACCAGTCCCTTCAGGAAGTCCAGCCAGGAACCGACCGACGAAGGTGCAGCCGCCGCAGCCGCAATCGACGCGCTGCTGTGCAGGCCAGGTTGCAGGGTGGACGCCAGCACGATGCCGATCGACACCGCGATCAGCGCGGTCAGCGCGAACCACAGCAACGTCTGCCCGACCAGCCGGGCGGCATTGGGCAGATCGCGCAGCGCCGCGATCGAACTGACGATCGCTGTGAAGACCAGGGCCGGGACCAGCACCTTGAGCAGCTGTACGAAAATCTGCCCGGCGGTGTGCAGGCCGATCCCGATCGCGCCGTCCGCCCCGCCCGTCCGGCTGGCAATCAGTCCGAACGCGACGCCGGCGACCATCCCGATCGCGACCTGAATGCCGAACGACGGCAGATGCATGGAGCGGTTTTGCATGACCGATCATGTCGGATCGGGCCTCTTCGCCAACAACGAAGCATTTCTTCGAGCGGCCCAATCGCGCTTTGCCGGTCGCCACCGCTGCGCAAACTGCCGTCCCCGTAACGATTTTGCGTCGTCGGCTGCATCCGTTCCCCCGTCTCACGCATTAGGAAAGGGAATGTTCGCCGTCCTGACCCTCTCGCTGATCGGCGCGTGCCTCGTTCCGATGATCGCGCGGGTGATGGGGCGTGGCTCCGGGTTGCTGATCGCGTTGCTGCCGGCCGGACTGTTCGCCGCATTCGTGTCGATGGCCCCGGTCGTCGAACGCGGCTGGGTCAGCGGTGAGGGACGGCTATGGGCGTCGGGCCTGGGCGCCGACGCGACGCTGCGGCTCGATGGGTTCTCGTTCCTGTTCTGCCTGCTGGTGACCGGCATCGGCGCGCTGGTGATCGTCTATGCCGGTGGGTATCTTACGACCAAGTCGAAGGCCGAGCGCAGCCGCTTCTTCACGCTGATCCTGTTGTTCCTGACCGCGATGCTGGGTGCCGTGCTCGCGGAAAACCTGTTGCTGCTGCTCGTGTTCTGGGAAGCGACGAGCATCCTGTCGTTCCTGCTGGTCGGTTTCGACAGCAAGAGCGCGCGGTCGCGGCGGGCCGCGCTGATGGCGTTGCAGGTCACCGCCTTCGGCGGCCTCATGCTGTTGGCCGCAGTGCTGATGATCGGCCATGTCCTCGGCAGCTATTCGATGGCGAACGCGGTCGACCGTGCCGGCGAAATCGCCGCAAGCCCGTACGGCGACGCCATCGTCGGCTGCATCCTGGTCGCCGCCTTCACCAAATCGGCGCAATTCCCCTTCCATTTCTGGCTGCCCAACGCGATGCAGGCGCCCACCCCGGCATCGGCGTTCCTGCATTCGGCGACGATGGTGAAGCTTGGCATCTATCTGCTCGCCAGGTTCGAACCCGTCTTCGCCGGCGTTCCGTGGGGCCGCAACACGGTCATCACCGTCGCGTGCGTGACCATGCTGGTCGCCGCGGTCCAGGCGTTGCGCGCGGAGGGGTTCAAATCCGCGCTCGCCTATTCGACGATCGCGTCGCTCGGCATCCTGACGCTGCTGGTCGGACTCGACGGCCCGACCGCGACCGTCGCGATGATCGGCTTCCTGCTGGCGCACGCGATGTACAAGGCGGCGCTGTTCTTCTGCGCCGGATCGGTCCTGCATGCGACCGGTCTCTACAGCCTGCGCGCGATGGGTGGCCTGGTCCGCTTCCTCCCGCTCACCGCACTCGCGTGCGTCGGGGCCAGCCTGTCGATGGCCGGCATCCCGCCCTTCATCGGGTTCGTTTCCAAGGAATTCCTGTTCCAGGCGCAGCTTGAGAGCAGTTGGGAACTGGTGCCGCTGGCGATCGCGGTGATCGTCAACGCGGTCATGGTCGGCGTCGCCGGGGTCATCACGCTGCGCCCCTTCTTCCTGGGCCATGGCAAGGTGCAGGCGATCAAGCATGGCGAGACGCTGTCGCTCGTTGCGCCCCCGCTGGTCCTGGCGCTCGCCGGGCTGTTCATCAGCCTGGAACCCGAATGGATCACCCGCGTCGCGCTGCGTCCGGCGGTCGCCGCGGTGTTCCGACAGGCCGTCGAGGTCAAGCTGGAGGTCTGGCACGGCATCACCCCGATGCTGTTGTTGAGTGGCGTCGTCGT
>DASTEN010000197.1:0-7183 GCA_035709645.1 Sphingomonas sp. | reverse complement strand
CCGCAGCGGCATGATGACGGGCATGGGGCACATCACGGCCGATCCCGTCGATGCCGACATCGTCGTTCTGGCCAACCCGTTCAGCCTGTTGTCCGATGTCGAACGGCAGGTCGTCCTGCTGTCGCTGCGCGACAAGAGAAGGACGATCGGTCGACCGTCGCGATACCATCGCCTCTGGCGTTGTCTGTTCGGCGCCCGGCGATCGAACCGCCTCGCCGATCCTCAGCTCGAGGCGCTGCGGGCCTTCTGCGTTCACTACCGGCTGTACCGGACAGCGCACCGCCGCGACGTGCTGGGTCGCGAACTGGGGTTCGAAACGATGCTGGCGGCCGCCGCCCTTCTCGAGGATCACCTCTCGGCAGACGACCAGCGCGATTGAGGGGCGCGGGGTTTCGCTCGACGCACAGCGCCGCAATCGACGCGCGCAGCTGATAGGTCCAGCCCGCGCAGGGGGCACGCGCCGCGCGCGCCACGTCGGCGGTACCGATCAGAACGAGTCGAGGTCGTTGGCCATGACCGTCGGCTTGCCGGACACCGCGGTCACCTCCGCCTCATATCGCTTGGCGGCGCCGGGGGCTGAATCGCCCCCGCCGGCCAAGTGCGTCAGGACCACCATCTTTACGCCGGCCGCCTTGGCCAGCAGCCCGACTTCTTGCGTCGTCAGATGCTGGTCACGCAGATGGGTGACCATGCGTTCCTTTTCGGCGGCGGGCATGTTGGGAAGCAGTCGCCCGACCTTTGCGACCGTCGCGTCGAGATCGATGACTTCGCTCACCAGCAGATCCGCGCCCTTCGCCAGGCGTTCGACGGCTTTGCTGGGCCCGGTGTCGCCGGTGTAGACGATCGATCGCACCGGGGTGTCGAACCGGAACGACAGCGACCGGAACGGGGTGGCGGTGATGCGGTCGTCGGGTGCGTAATGCGTGTTGTCGACGGCCGTAACCGTCATCCCGCCGACGCGCGCCGTGTCGCCGTCGGCCATTTCGACGACGGTGATGTTGGTCGCCGGGGCAATCGTCTTCTCGCCTTCGACGCCGTACCCTGTCTGCGCACTCGGCTGCATTCCAGCGAGCACGCCGGCGATCAGTTCCCTGGTGCGCGGCGGTCCGTAGATGGTGAGCGGCGTCGCGGTCGAAAGCTGGTTGCGCAGGCCCAGCACGCCCATCAGGCCGCCGACGTGATCGAAATGGTGATGACTGATGAAGATCGCCTTCAACTGCTGCAAGCGGACCCCGGCACCGCCCAGCTGCGTCGCCGCGCCGTCGCCGGCGTCGACCAGGATCGGCCCGTCCGGCGTCATCAGCACGTTGGCGGGTTCGCGCCGGTCCAGGCTGGTCAGCGGACCGCCCATCGTGCCCAGCGTGACCCAGCGATAGGGCTGCGCGGTCGGGGCGGGAGCGACCTGTGCGGGCAGGGAGCTAAGAGGCACCATGAAACCGGCAAGGGCCAGGGCGTACCGAAGGCTGCGCGAAGCTGAGGCGCGTAGGGTCATAATCGTCTCCTGTCAGTCGCGATTGAGCCGCGGTTCAGCGGAACTTGACGTTGGCGCGCAGGCCGTAGGTACGTGGCGGTGCGGTGATGTAGGTGTAGAGCGACGCCGCAGCAAAGGTCTGGGCACTCGTCGCATAGCGATCGTCCTCGATATTGCGGACGAAGGCCGACAGCGACCAGTCCTCGCTGCGCGGGCCGACCGTCACCATCGCGTTCGACTGCCACGTCGGGCCGACGAGGTCGACCGCCGTCTGGTTGAAGCCGACGTAGCGTTCGGTCCGGTACTGCGTATCCGCCTGCAGCACGAGCTTGTAGTCGCCAAACGGGATGGTCTGCTGCCCGCCTAGGTTTACCGTCCATCGCGGCGATTGATACGCGCGGTTGCCCGAACAGTCGACGTTGCGCAGCGTCGGCGTCGTCGCGCTGATCGAGGTCGCGCAGCCGACATAGGGCGGCGCGGTGCCGACCGGGACCTGATAGACGAACGAGTCGAATTTCGCGTCGAGATACTGGACGTTCGCGCTCAGCAGCGTGGTCGGCGTCACCAGCAATTGCCCGTCGATTTCGATGCCCTTGTTGGTCGATCGGCCGGCGTTGTCGGTGAACTGGCCCTGGTTGCCGTTGCGGTCGATGCCGGGGTGGAAGATCTGCTGGTTGCGATACTTCCAGACGAACGCTTCGATGTTCAGCTGCAGTCGGTTGCCGAACAGACGGTTCTTCGACCCGATCGTATAGGCGTCGATGAATTCGGGCTGATAGGTCTCATAGCCCGCAGCCAGCGCAAAGCCGCCGGAGCGATACCCGGTTTCGAAGCTGGCATAGAGCAACGACCGTGGGCCGAGGTCGTATTCCGCCGCCGCGCGGTAGGTGATCTTGTCGAACTTCAGCGTCTGATCGACCGGCGTGCGCACGCGGGCGACGATCGCACCGGTGCCGGTGAGCGGGATGGGCGCACCGCCGATTGCCGGGACCGCGAAGGGCAACTGCCCGACCGTGTCGGTGACCGGCAGCAACGGGGCGGACGGACAGCTGGGGACACCGGCGACGCGGACGGTGCAGACCGCCGACACGACGTCGGCTTGGCCCAGGAAATCCTTGGTATCGTTGGTGTAGCGCAGGCCGCCGACCAGGCGGAACTTGTCGGTCAGGTTGGCCGTCAGCCGACCGAACGCCGCATAGGATTCGGTCGTGGTGACGAAATCCTGATAGGCGTTCAGCACGCTCTGGGCGAAGGTGTAGTTGCCCTTCACCTGTTCGTCGAAATAGAAGCCGCCGACGATATAGTCGAAGATCCCGGCCTTGCCGCCCAGACGTGCTTCGACGCTGTATTGGGAATCGTTTTCCTGAATGTAGCCGACGAATCCGGGCGCGGCGAACCGGTTGTCCAGGCGGGCGGACCGAAACGCCGGAACGATCGTCAGGGTGCCGATCGGCGAGCGATATTCGATTTCCGCATTCGCCCCGTAATAATCGTTATCCTGATAGATGTTCGAATCGAGCGCGGTCAGGGTCCGGCCGGTCAGCGGTGCGAACCGCGTGGTGCGATAGGCCTGGCTGGCCGGGGTGTAGAGCCCCTGCGATGGATCGATGTTCGCGGGCGTGAAGCCATATTGCTGGGTCCCCGCGTTGTACTGATAGCTGCCTGCGTAATTGGACCCGACACCCTTGCCGCCGACATGGGCATAGTCGCCGGCGATGCGAACCGTCAGGTCCGGGGTCAGCTTGCCGAGCATCTGGACCCTGACCGACCCCATCTTTTCGTCGGACAGGCCATCGGCCAGATAAGGATCGTGCGACGAATAGTTGCCGGAGATGCGCAGCGCGCCGTCCTCTCCCATCGGCAGGTTCACCGCACCCTGGACGATCAGCGCGTCGTAATTGCCGTAGCTGGCGGTCGCATAGGCCGACAGTTCGCCGGCACGCGGGCGGGCCGGAATGACGTTGATCGCCCCCGACGTCGCGTTGCGTCCGTATAGCGTGCCTTGCGGTCCTTTGAGGACTTCGACCCGCTCCAGATCGAACAGCGTGCCGGACGTCGATGTCGGGCGCCCCACATAGACGCCATCATAATTGAAGGCGATCGCCGGATCGGTGTAGCCGTTGACGGTGAAGTTGCCGACGCCGCGAACGAAGAAGGTGGTATTGGCGCCGCCGCCCTGCTGGACCGTCAGCGCGGGCACGATAACGCCAAGCTGCGCAGGCGAGGTGATGGCGCTGTTGGTCAGGGCGTCGCCCGACACGACGGCGACCGCGACGGCGGCGCGCTGAAGATTTTCGCTGCGACGTTGCGCCGTGACGACGATTTCCTGCAAGCCGTTCATCGTATCGGCGGCATCTGGCGCGGCGGGCGATGCCGCACTCTGCGGGCTTGCCTGGGCAGCGTCGCTGTCGGCGGCTGCAGGATCGACCGCGGCGGTCGTCGTCTGGGTGGGAGCCGCCGAGTCCTGGACCGGAACGGCTGCGGACGCGGACGCGGCTGACGCCAACGTCAACGCGGCACAGCCAACCGAACTCAGCAAAATCGATCGCATCCGATCCTCCCCATCCATGTCGTGCTTTGGCACCGTCTTTCGATAAGATGACGGAGCCGATAGGATCGGCAAAATCGTTTGTTCGGATCGTGTGCGATCGGTTATCGTGATGCCTGGGGTGCCGAGGCATCCTCCGACGCAATGCCATCGCGCAGTTTCGTTCGCAGCCAGGCCAGGCCCACGTCATGTTTGCGTAGAGGGTGAAACAGCATCGTCTGTCGCATCATGGGTAGCACGACGGGCAGTTCGCGCACCGCCAGGGGAAGCGTTCGTGCGGCCGCATTCGCCAGTCTCCGGTGCACGATCGAGACGAGCGACGTGTTCAGGACGAGCGCGGGGACCGAGGAAAAGGTCGCTGCAAAGATCGCGACGCGCGGCGGTGCACCGAGGCGGGTCAGTTCGCGTTCCGCGAACGATGTCTGATCGCCATGGCCGAACCGGACGACGATGTGGCGGGCCGACGCGATGTCGTCGAGCGTCGGGGATGCGGCCATGATCGGATTGGTGGCGCATCCGATGACCACGTGGTCCTCCTCGTAGAAATGTTCGGCGTGATAGGGCGCGGCGATGAACCCCTCGGGTGTGACGACCAGGTCGACGTCGCCGTCGTGCAGCAGATCTTCCGGCGCGGCGTTGGGATGGGACAGGGCGATGCGGATGTCCGGTGCGTCGGCGAGGATCGCGGGCAGGATGCGGGGAATGACCAGACCGATCAGATAGTCGGACGCGACGATCGAGAACGTGCGATGCGATTGTGACGGTTCGAACCGGACCGACGCACCCGCCAGCATTTCCAGATGCCGCATGGTTTCGCGCAGCGGTTCCACCAGGCTCTTGCCGAACGGGGTCACGATCAGACGTCGCCCGGCAGTTTCGAGCAGCGGATCGCCGAAATGCTGTCGCAGCTTGGCCAGCACGCCGCTCATCGCCGACTGGCTGATGAACATCCGCTTCGCGGCCGCGGTAACGCTGCGTTCCTCGAACAGGACGTTCAGCGCAACCAGTGCATTCAGATCGAGACCACGAAACCGCACCGGCACCTCCTATCACGTTTTCCGATGCTACAATATCAGATCAAACGATTTTTGCGATCCCGACGGCGATCCTATGGTCGGTCCCATCAAGAAGTCAGGAGGGGATTGCGGTGGCGACGTCCATGTCCAACGGCTCGGTCCGTCCTGCCCGATCGGCAGTGATCGCCGGAGGAGGCATCAGCGGGATGGCGCTGGCGCTCCAGCTCCGCCGCAGCGGATGGCAGGTAACGCTGATCGAGGCCGATCCCGAATGGCGCGTCTATGGCGCGGGCATCACGGTCACCGGCCCGACCTATCGCGCGTTCCGGACGCTGGGGATCCTGGCCGATCTGGCGGCGGAGGGCTTCTTCGTCGAACACGGCAGCCGGATTTGCGCCGCCGACGGCACGACGCTCAACGATCTGGTCGAATCCCCGCTGGAGCCGGACCTGCCGGTGGTGGGTGGCATCATGCGTCCGATGCTGCACCGATTGCTGGCGCGGCGCGTCCGCGAAAGCGGCGCCGATGTCCGGCTGGGGCGGACCATCGCGGCGTTCGACGACGACGGGCAGGGCGTCACAGCGACGCTCGACGACGGCACGAATGTCCGCGCCGACATCCTGGTCGGTGCGGACGGCATCTTTTCGGCGACGCGCCGCGCGCTGTTTTCAGACGCGCCCGACCCCCAATACACCGGCCAATATTGCTGGCGTCTGCTGTCCGACAGGCCCGCCGCGATCGATCGCGCCCATTTCTTCGTCGGGTCGGACATCGTCGCCGGTCTGATGCCGGTATCGCCGAAGACGATGTACATGTGGCTGCTCGACCGGCAGCCGCAACAGGCGAAAATCGAGGACGCCCACCTGAGGGATCGGCTGCGCATGCTGATGGCGCCGTTCTCTGGGGTGCTGGGCGACGTGCGCGATGCGATATCCGACGATTCGATCGTCAACGTCCGGCCGCTCGTGTCGCATCTGCTGCCCGACCCCTGGTACCGCGGTAACGCGATTCTGATCGGCGATGCCGCGCACGGCACCACCCCGCATCTCGCATCGGGTGCCGGTATCGCGGTCGAGGATGCGATCGTGCTGGCCGAGGAACTGGACCGCGCTCCCACGACCGCCGCTGCCTTCGCCGCGTTCATGGCGCGCCGGTTCGAGCGTTGTCGAATGGTCGTCGAAAATTCGGTGGCGATCGGACGCATGCAGCAGGAGCATGCCTCACCGGACAAGCTCGGCGCGATGATGGCAGCCTCGCAGGCCGCCCTGCTGCAACCGATCTGATCGGGAAGGCTGCGTCATGATCGCCCATCCATCCGGTGGCGCTGCGCCACTCGACCGATACTTCGGCCTGGCCGGCAAGGTCGTCCTGCTGACCGGTGGGACCCGCGGTATCGGGCGCGCCATGGCGGAGGCCTTCGCAGCGGCGGGCGCCCGACTGGCGATCGTCGGCCTTGATGCGGACGAAGCCGCGCAGGTCGCCCGGGATCTCGAGGGCGACGAAGCATCCGTGCTCGGCATCGCTGCGGACGTCGGGAGCGTGATCGACCTGCATCGCGTCCTGGACGAGACGATCGCGCGCTTCGGGCGGGTCGACGTGCTGGTCTGCAACGCAGGCATCGCGGGTCCCGGCGGGCCGATGGGCGATGCCGACGATGCGGCGTTCGATCGGTTGCTCGACGTCAACCTGCGGCACCCCCTTCGCCTGTCCTCGCTGATCGCCCCGGTGATGGCGCGGCACGGCGGTGGCAGCATCATCCTGACGGCGAGCATCGCCGGGCTGCGCGGTAACAAGGCGGTCGGGCTGTACGGGCTGACCAAAGCGGCGCTGATGCAGTTGGCGCGAAACCTGGCCATCGAGTGGGGACCGGCCAACGTGCGCGCGAACGCGCTGGCGCCCGGCCTGATCGAAACCAGCTGGGCGACGAATATCCTGACCGATCGCGACGCGAGCGCGCGGCGAATGGGGCTGACGCCGCTGCGCCGTATCGGCCAGCCCTGGGAGGTGGCGGCCGCTGCGCTGTTTCTGGCCGGGCCGGGCGCCGGATTCATCACCGGGCACACGCTGGTCGTCGACGGCGGCACACTCATTTCCGACGGCAATTGAGAGGATTTCGGCATGACCAGAATGTTCCGCAGGATCGTCACC
>DASTEN010000196.1:0-3959 GCA_035709645.1 Sphingomonas sp. | reverse complement strand
CCATCGCTTGCGCGATGGTCCCCCTCCCCGAGACAAGCTCGGGGAGGAATTTACTGAATATCACCCCCAAGGAGTGCCCCGATGCCCACGCTCGTCCTCATCCGCCACGGCCAGTCGGCGTGGAATCTGGAAAACCGCTTCACCGGCTGGTGGGACGTCGACCTGACCGAACAGGGCGAGCGCGAGGCGCGGGCGGCGGGCGCGGCGATGACGGCCGCGGGGCTCGATTTCGACCTGACCTTCACCAGCTTCCAGACCCGCGCGATCAAGACGCTGAATCTGGCGCTGGAGGCGATGGGCCGGCTGTGGCTGCCGACCGAGAAATCGTGGAAACTGAACGAGCGCCACTATGGCGGGCTGACCGGGCTCGACAAGGCGGAGACCGCCGCGCTGCACGGCGACGACCAGGTGAAGATCTGGCGCCGCAGCTTCGACATCCCCCCGCCCCTGCCGGCCGAAGGATCCGCCTACGACCTGTCGCAGGACATCCGCTACAAGGGCATTCCGATCCCGCAGACCGAAAGCCTGAAGGACACGATCGCGCGCGTCCTGCCCTATTGGGACGAGCGGATCGCGCCCGAACTGACGGCCGGCAAGCGAGTCCTGATCGCCGCGCACGGCAATTCGCTCAGGGCGCTCGAGAAGCATCTGTCGAACATCTCGGACGCCGACATCACTGGGCTGGAGATTCCGACCGGCCAGCCGATCGTTTACGAACTCGACGCGGAACTCAAACCCACCGACCGCTATTACCTCTCCGAGAGGAGCAAGACACATGGCGGACAAGAAGGGTAACGGCAGCGCAACGGCACAGCGCGCGAACGCGAAGGCGGCGAAAGAGGGCAAGAGCAACCCGCGCAAGTCCAGCGCCGCACAGGCCGAACTGGGCAAGAAGGGCGGAAAGAGCCACTGATAAATCCTCCCCGCTCGCGGGAATGGGGACCATGCGCAGCATGGTGGGGGGGATCCCAGCAAGCGACCCGTTTGCGGCACGCCCCCTCCACCGGCTTTGCCGGTCCCCATCCCCGTGCCGGGGAGGATTTCTTAGATCACCCCTTCATCCCACCGCGCATCGTGTCGCCGGTGTCCTTGCCGAACTGCACGATCATCTCGCCGATCTCGCGCGCCTGGGTCATTGCACGAGCGCTCTGGTCGCGCAGATAATCGCCTTGGATCTTCATGACTTCCGACAGATCCTTCGCCTGCGTCGCGGCGCGCATCGCGGCAAAGGCTTCACGCATGTTTTCCTCGGCCTGATCGAGCATCTTGGTGCCGACGCTGGCGCCGGTGTCGGCCATGCGTTCGCCGGTCGCCTTCATCGCCTCGCCGGCGGCCTGCATCTTATCCGTGGCCGCGGCTGCGGCCGAACGATCGTCGCTCATCTCAGATTTCCTAGTGCGGCGGGAGGCCGCTGAGCGCAAAACGCTCAACATTCGACGACGTTCACCGCCAATCCGCCCTGGCTGGTTTCCTTGTACTTCGACCGCATGTCTTCGCCGGTCTGACGCATCGTCTCGATGACCGCATCCAGGCTGACGACATGGCTGCCGTCGCCGTGGAGCGCGAGATAGGCGGCGTTGATCGCCTTGATCGCCCCCATCGTGTTGCGTTCGATGCACGGGATCTGGACCAATCCGCCGATCGGGTCGCAGGTCAGGCCCAGATTGTGCTCCATGCCGATCTCGGCGGCATTTTCGACCTGCGCCGGCGTACCGCCCAGCGCCGCAGCCAACCCGGCCGCGGCCATCGAGCAGGCGACGCCGACTTCGCCCTGGCAGCCCATTTCGGCCGCGGAGATCGACGCGCGCTTCTTGTACAGGCTGCCGATCGCGGACGCGGTCAACAGCAGGTCGCGGCTGCCGCTGCGGGTCGCGCCGTGGACGAAGGTTTCGTAATATTTGAGCACCGCCGGGATGACGCCCGCCGCGCCATTGGTCGGCGCAGTGACCACACGACCGCCGCCGGCGTTTTCCTCGTTCACCGCCAGCGCCCAGAGGCTGACCCAGTCGAACACCGCGCTCGGGTCGCTGCGGGGTCCCCGGTCGGCGAGCTTGTCGTGGAGCGCCTTGGCGCGGCGGGGCACCTTCAACCCGCCGGGCAGGATGCCGTCGGTCGCGACCCCGCGCCGGATGCTGGCCAGCATCGCGTCGCGCACGCGGTCGAGGAAGGCGTCGGTTTCGCATTCCGATCGCCACGCGGCCTCGTTGGCGCGCTCCAGTTCGGCGATCGAACAGCCCTCCGCCGCCGCCAGCGCCAGCATCTGCGCGCCGGAGGAAAAGGGGTGCGGCAACGCCACGTTGGCGCGCGACACCTCCTCGCCTTCCGCGATGATCGCGCCGCCGCCGATCGAATAATAGCGGCGGACGTCCTCGGTCCCATCGGCAAAGCGCGCGACGAAGGTCATGCCGTTGGGATGCGCGGGCAGAAAACCGGGGTCGAAGATCAGGTCGGACGCCGGGTCGAACGGCACGTCGTGGGTACAGGCAAGCGTCAGCGTCCGCCCTTCGCGAATCGCCGCGACCATCGGCGCGATGGCATCGGGATCGATCGCCTCCGGCGCCCAGCCCGACAGGCCGACCAGCACGGCGGTGTCGCTGGCGTGGCCCCGGCCCGTCAGCGCCAAACTGCCATGCAGCGTCGCGCGCACCGACACCGGCGCGCGGTCGACGACGCTCTCGGCAAAGGCCTTCGCCGCGCGCATCGGGCCGACGGTGTGCGAACTCGACGGGCCGATGCCGATGGTGAACAGCTCGACCACGCTGATCGGGCGGTCGACATTGGCGCGGACGGACAGGCTGGGTTCGGTCATGAAACTGGGGACTTACCTCTGACCGTTCGTGCTGAGCCTGTCGAAGCACCGTTCTTCGAGCCGCGAGCGCAGAGCGTGCCTATCGAAGTACGGCCGTTCGACAAGCTCAGGGCGAACGGGATGTGAGCACACGGTAAGCGATAGTTTCAAAGGTTACTATCCCGCCTGACCGAACGCAGGTGCATCGGGCGGGATTGCAGCACCCGACCAACGTTCGACCGGCACCGTGCGGCGTACGCCCTTGTCGTCGACCGATCGCTGGATCAGCGTCACCCCCTGCTGCGTCGTATCGCCGATCCGCGCTCGCGTGCGGACCCAGAAGGTGTTCGACCGGAACGAGGCGCCCGGTGGCATCGACACATTTTCCGCCGCCAGGTCGTCGAGCGTCAGATATCCCTTGCGAGCACGCGTTCGCACCAGCCGGTCGGCGACGGCCGGGTCGCGGAACAGCAGCGCCAGGACCTGCGGCGTCGCGGCATTCAGGTTGATGGCGGTGTCGCCGGGCAGCGCGGTCACCAGCGCCTCGATCTTCGTCAGCGCGTCCGGCGCCAGTCCGGCGGCGCGCAACGGGCGCAGGTCGGTGAAGGGGCCGTAGGCGCGGACCGCCTCGACCGCCTTCAGCGTCGTGTCGCGATCGATGCCGGCGGCGGCAGCGATCTGTTCGAACAGGATGACCGCGCTGGCGCTGCCCGACCGCAGTGCGTTGACGTTGAACCGCCCCTCGGCATCGGCAATCGCCAGGTCGAAGGTGCCGCCGTCGATCTTCGCCCCGTTTTCCGCCAGCGTCGCCCAGGGTTCGGCGACACTGTCGACCTCCGGCGCGACGATCGCGTCGCGGCGCAGTGCGGCGATGGCCGACAGTTCGCCCCCCTTCACCACCGCGGCGGCGCGCGCCGCCTCGCGCACGCGCAGCGATCGGTCGAGCGCCAGTTCCTCGCGCTCGATCATCAGCAGGACGAGGCCCGCCGCGATCGCGACGAACATCAGCACGTTGACCAGGATCATGCCCGATTCGTGGTCGCGCGCCGTCACGTCACGTCCCTTGCCCGCACCGGCAGCGCGACGACCCGGCGGATGGTCCCGGCCGGCGTGCCGGCCAGCGTGACTTCCAGTTCGATCGCGTTCGGCCAGGCCTTGGGGTCGCCCGCCG
>DASTEN010000195.1:0-6632 GCA_035709645.1 Sphingomonas sp. | reverse complement strand
TCGGCGGGGCGCTGTCCGGACAGTGCGGTTACGACCGGTCGGAAGCGCAGGTCACCTACGGCGACGCGACCCTGGCCCGGCCGGCGGTGCCGCTGCTGATGCGGTGCGAATTCCAGCGTGACGGCAAACCGATCGGCCATCTGCTGCTCGGCGCCCCGGCCGATCCGGTGCGCGGATATCAGGCGACGACGCGAACCGGCGAAGTCGTGATCGCGGGCACGCGGCTGACGCTGCGATCGGCACATGCATTGGGCAAGCGCGGCGTCACCACCGACGATCCGGTCGGATACTGGCTGGACGACGCCCAGGGCCTGCCGGTCGCTGCGGTCGATACCAACGGCCTGACCCGGGTCCGACTGGCCCTGCCGCGCGATGCCGCTCAGCGCGATGCGGCACTGGTGGCGGGCATTGCGATCGCAACGTTCTGGGATCCCGGCGATACCGACGACTGACGGGGTACGCGCCAGAAGCCGTGGTCAGAAGGCGCGGTCGTCGTTCATGTCGAATTCGCGCACCCCGCGGCGGCGGCGTGCCGCCTCGACCCGAGTGCGCAGTTCCTCGCGGCGGGCGCGGGCGCGGTGGACGTCGCGCATCACCAGCGGCTGCGTCCGCGTCGTTTCATCGGATGTCGTCAGCGTCAGCGTGCCGATGTCGGCGATCTGGTTGATCAGGCTGAAATCGATCCGCACGTCCTTGACGCGGTACAGTTCGACCTCGTCGATCGACTTGTTGATCAGGCCCCGGTGCAGGATCAGCCGGTCGCTGGTCAGTTCGTACTTGGTCGACCGATCCTCGACCCAGCGGACCGCGATCACGGCCAACGCGATTCCCGACAGGATCAGCGGCCAGGCCGGATTTACCGTCTCCGTCGTCCCGCTGGCGACGACCGCGCCGATCGGCCCCGCCAGGAACAGCAGCGCCGTACCCCAGCCAGCCAGCGTACCCCGCAACCACCCGCTGGTGGACGAACGGAAAATGTCGATCGTCTGTGCCATCTGGCCCTCCCTGGCGGGAAACTACGGGCGTGTGGGGCGTGCTGCAACGATGGAAATTGCGGCTGGCCGCGCCGGGTTGCGATCCGACGAAACCGCTCTGACCGATCTCGACGGGATGCGCGGGGGCGGTCGCCATGCTATATGGTCGTGCATACGGAACCGGCCCTGTCGGCCGCGCTCTGGTGTCGAGGTGTTGCGTTGACTTGGTATGAGAAGCTGTTGCTGGTCCTGGGCATGGTCTTGTTCATGGAGGTCTTTGCCTGGGCGACGCATAAATATGTCATGCACGGCTGGGGGTGGGGCTGGCACCGGTCGCACCACGAACCGCATGACGGCGCGTTCGAACGAAACGACCTGTATGCGGTGACCTTCGCGATCATCGTGGTCGGGCTGTTCACGGCGGGCATGTGGTGGGAACCGGTGTGGTGGATGGCGCTCGGCATCACCGTCTATGGGGCGATCTACGCGTTCGTGCACGACATGCTGGTGCACCAGCGCTTCGGCATGCGCTGGGTGCCGCGCAAGGGGTATTTCAAGCGGCTGCATCAGGCACACCGCCTGCACCATGCGGTCAAGACCAAGGAAGACGGCGTAAGCTTCGGCTTCCTGTTCGCCCCCGATCCCGTCCGACTGAAGCGCCGCCTGGCCGAACGCGCCGGGCGATGACGCAGGCGTCGCAGCCGGCGATCGCCCGGCGCGGCCTGGCGCTGGCGGCGGCGATCGTCGCGGCGTGGATGGCCATCCATGTCGGGGCGATCTTCTTCTGGCCGTGGAGCCCCGGCACCGTGCCGCTCGCGCTGGGGGTCATCGTCGTCCAGGCTTGGCTCAGCACCGGGCTGTTCATCATCGCGCACGATTGCATGCACGGATCGCTGGCACCGGGGCAGCCACGGCTCAACCGGATCGTCGGGACGCTGTGCCTTGGTGCCTATGCCGGCTTGTCCTACGCCGCGCTGCTGCCCAAGCATCATGCCCACCATGCCGCACCGGGGACGGAGAGCGATCCGGATTTCCACGCGGCCGCCCCACGCAGCGCGCTGCCCTGGTTCGCGTCGTTCTTCCGCAACTATTATACGCACGGGCAGATCGTGCGGATCACGCTCGCGGCGATCGCCTACATGCTGCTGGGGGCGTCGCTGCTGAACATCGTCGTGTTCTGGGCGATCCCGGCGCTGCTCGCGCTCGGGCAGCTGTTCGTCTTCGGCACGTATCTGCCGCACCGCCACGACGACCGGCCGTTCGCCGACGCGCACAACGCGCGCAGCACGATGCTGCGACCGGCGCTGTCGCTGATGACCTGCTTCCACTTCGGGGCCTATCATCACGAACATCACCTCAGCCCCGGGACGCCATGGTGGCGACTGCCGGCGTTGCGACGGGAGGCGCTGGCCGAGCGGTGACGGCGGCCGACAGGTGACGGCGGCCGTCAGGTCACGGCCGCTTCCGACGCGCCCGGTCAGGGTGCCGGATCGCCCGCCCCACGCACCGCGGCCTTCGTCTCCAGCCGCTGCCCGTCGGCCAGCGTCAGCGTCAGGCGGGTTTCGTCGCCGGCCTTCAGCGCCGGGTCCACGTCGAACAGCATCACATGCCGTCCGCCCGGCGCGAAGGTCAGCGCGCCGTTCGCCGATACCGCTACCTCCGTCAGCGGCGCCATCGACATCGTGCCGTGCGCGCCTGCCATGCTTTCGTGCAGTTCGGCGCGCTTTGCCGCCGGGGTCTGCGCCGACACCAGCGTAACCGCCTTGCCGCCCGCCGCCAGGGTGAAATACGCCGCCCCTGGTCGCCCAGCCACCGCGGGCAGGCGCACCCAGGCGTATTTGACGGCCGGCCCGGCCGGCGTCGGCTGGCAGGCGGTCAGGGCGAGCCCAAGGACCGCGACGATCGGTAGCCGCATGCAACCCACTCCCAATTCGAGAAAAATCCGCTGGGTTCCTACCGGCGAAGCGACCCTTGCGGCAAGGCCGACCCCACCTATATCGCGCCGGTAACGATTGGTTCCCCGGTCGCCTGAATTTGGGGCTGGGGAGCTTTTTCAGTGACTTGAAACCTGGGGGTACAGGCAGAAGACTATGGCAAAAGTAATCGGTATCGATCTGGGCACGACCAACAGCTGCGTCGCTGTGATGGAAGGCGGCAAGCCGAAGGTCATCGAGAATGCGGAAGGCGCGCGTACCACGCCGTCGATCGTCGCTTTCGCCAAGGATGGCGAGCGGCTGATCGGCCAGCCCGCGAAGCGCCAGGCGGTGACCAATCCCGACAATACCGTGTTCGCGGTGAAGCGCCTGATCGGCCGTCGCTTCGACGATCCCGTGACCAAGAAGGACACCGAACTGGTTCCGTACACGATCGTGCGCGGATCGAACGGCGACGCGTGGGTGAAGGCGGGTGGCGAAGACTATTCGCCGTCGCAGATTTCGGCCTTCACGCTGCAGAAGATGAAGGAAACCGCCGAGAGCTACCTCGGTGAGACGGTGACCCAGGCGGTCATCACGGTTCCCGCCTACTTCAACGATGCCCAGCGCCAGGCGACCAAGGACGCCGGCAAGATCGCCGGGCTCGAAGTGCTGCGCATCATCAACGAGCCGACGGCAGCCGCGCTCGCCTACGGCCTCGACAAGAACGAAAACAAGACGATCGCGGTCTATGACCTCGGCGGCGGTACGTTCGACATCTCGATCCTCGAAGTCGGCGACGGCGTGTTCGAGGTGAAGGCGACCAACGGCGACACCTTCCTGGGCGGCGAGGACTTCGACGCCAAGCTGGTCCAGTATCTGGCCGATGGCTTCAAGAAGGACGAGGGCATCGACCTCACCAAGGACAAGCTGGCGCTTCAGCGTCTGAAGGAAGCGGCCGAAAAGGCGAAGATCGAGCTGTCGTCGGCGGCCTCGACCGAAGTCAACCTGCCCTTCATCACCGCCGACCAGAACGGTCCGAAGCATCTCGTGAAGGCGATCAGCCGCGCCGATCTGGAGCGTCTGGTCGACGACCTGATCCAGCGCACGCTGGAGCCGCTGAAGAAGGCGATGGCCGATGCCGGCGTCAAGAACGACGGCATCGATGAAGTCGTGATGGTCGGCGGCATGACCCGCATGCCGAAGGTCCGTCAGGTCGTGAAGGACTTCTTCGGCAAGGAACCGCATGTCGGCGTGAACCCGGACGAAGTCGTCGCGATCGGCGCCGCCATCCAGGCGGGCGTGTTGCAGGGCGACGTCAAGGACGTGCTGCTGCTCGACGTGACGCCGCTGTCGCTGGGCATCGAGACGCTGGGTGGCGTGTTCACCCGCATGATCGATCGCAACACGACGATTCCGACCAAGAAGTCGCAGACCTATTCGACCGCGGACGACAACCAGCAGGCCGTCACCATCCGCGTGTTCCAGGGCGAGCGCGAAATGGCGGCGGACAACAAGATGCTCGGCCAGTTCGATCTGGTCGGCATCCCGCCGGCGCCGCGCGGCGTGCCGCAGATCGAAGTCACCTTCGACATCGACGCCAACGGCCTGGTGAACGTGTCGGCCAAGGACAAGGGCACCGGCAAGGAACAGCAGATCCGGATCCAGGCCTCGGGCGGTCTGTCGGACAGCGACATCGAACAGATGGTCCGCGATGCCGAGAAGTTCGCCGACGAGGACAAGAAGCGTCGCGAAGGCGCCGAGGCGAAGAACAACGCCGAGAGCCTGATTCACACGACCGAGCGTCAGCTGGCGGACAATGGCGACAAGGTCGACGCGTCGCTGAAGTCGGAGATCGAGGCGGCGGTGGCCGAGGCGAAGTCGGCCGTCGAATCGAACGATGTCGATGCGATGAAGGCCAAGTCGGAAGCGCTGGCGCAGGTCGCGATGAAGCTGGGCCAGGCGATCTACGAAAAGCAGCAGCAGGCAGAGGCTTCGCCGTCGGCCGATGCGGCTGGCGGTGAAGCGCCCAAGGAAGACGTCGTCGACGCCGAATTCTCGGAAGTGGACGACAACCAGAAGGCCTGATTCATGCACCAAACCGTTCGTGCTGAGCGTGTCGACGCACCGTACTTTGTGCCGCAAGGGAATTGCGGGAGTATCGAAGTACGGCCCTGCGACAGGCTCAGGGCGAACGGTTGGGCGGGTGGCCGAGGGATCGGCAGCATGAAACGGCGTTTTGGCGTGAACTTCGTGACCTTTGTACGCGTAAATTGGGGCGGGGGCCCGGCATGAGTACCGAAATCGACTATTACGAGCTGCTCGAATGCAGCCGCGATGCGAACGACGCGACGATCAAGTCGTCGTACCGCAAGCTCGCGATGAAGTACCACCCCGACAAGAACGGCGGGTGCAAGGATCACGAGGCGAAGTTCAAGGCGATCAGCGAGGCCTATGACTGCCTGAAGGATCCGCAGAAGCGCGCGGCGTATGATCGCTTCGGCCATGCCGCGTTCCAGAACGGCGGGGGCGGGCATGGCGGCAATCCGTTCGGCGGCGGCGATTTCGGCGGCTTTTCCGATATCTTCGAAAGCGTCTTCGGCGAATTCATGGGCGGTGGCCGTGGCGGCGGTCGTCCGCAGCAGCGCCGAGGCGCCGACCTGCGCTACGACATGGAAATCACGCTCGAAGAGGCGTTTCACGGCAAGGACACCGAAATCACGGTCGACGTGTCGGGTCCATGCGATACGTGCGACGGCACCGGCGCGAAGCCGGGGACGGGTGCGCGCGACTGCACTATGTGCCACGGCCACGGCAAGGTACGATCGCAGCAGGGCCCCTTCGTCTTCGAACGCGCGTGCCCCGGCTGTAACGGTGCGGGCCAGGTCATCGCCGATCCGTGCACGCGCTGCCGTGGCGAAGGGCGGATCGACAAGACCAAGACGCTGTCGGTTAGCGTTCCTGCTGGCGTCGACGAAGGCACGCGGATCCGCCTGAATGGCGAAGGCGAGGCCGGCCAGCGCGGTGCGCCGGCAGGCGACCTCTACATCTTCCTGCACGTCCGCAAGCATGCGCTGTTCGAGCGGGAGGGCACCACGCTCTACGCCCGCGCCCCGATCAGCTTCACGACGGCGGCATTGGGCGGCGAGATCCAGATTCCGGGGCCCGACGGCACGCCGAACACGATCCGGATCGCGGCCGGAACCCAATCGGGCCGCGAAGTCCGCCAGCGCGGGGCCGGGATGCCGGTCCTCCAGGGCCGCGGTCGCGGCGATCTGGTCGTGCGGATCGAGGTGGAGACGCCGACTCGCCTGTCGGCGCGCCAGCGCGAGCTGCTGGAAGCGTTCCGCGAGACGGAAACCGGCGACGAATGCCCCGACAGCCAGGGGTTCTTTGCCAAGATCAAGGCAGCGCTCGGCTAGAGCGTGACCACATGGTTTCGACCCGCCGCGAGTGCCCTGCGGCGGGTCGATTTCGCGGCGTAGCGTCGCCCTTGTCCGTCATCGGCGCGCAGCCCCGGTCGTTCCGCGGCTCTATCTGACAGCCAGGATCGGCGTCGTCACGGCAGGGCGAGACGATGTAATCGCGCTCTTTGCGCCGACCGTCCGGTCAGCGCAGCAGCTGTTCCAGTCCGCGCCGCAGGTTCGCCGCCATATAGGGCTTTTGCAGGACAGGGGTGTCCTTCAGTTCCGGCGGCAGGCGAAGCTGTTCGCCGTATCCGGTGGCGAACATGAACGGGATGCCG
>DASTEN010000194.1:0-2016 GCA_035709645.1 Sphingomonas sp. | reverse complement strand
ATCTGAAGGTGATGGACGCGTCCGCCGTGGCCTTGTGCCGCGACAATAATATCCCGATCGTCGTGTTCAACATCCGCGAACGCGGCAATCTCGCCCGCGTGCTCGCCGGCGATGGCACATCGACGGTCGTTCAAGCCGCTCAGGAGAAGTGATCATGGCCGCCTATGACAAGTCCGACCTCGAACGCCGCATGGCGGGTGCCGTCGAAGCGCTGAAGAGCGATCTCGTCGGCCTGCGCACGGGGCGCGCATCGGTCAACATGCTCGATCCGGTTACGGTCGAGGTCTACGGCAGCCACATGCCGCTCAACCAGGTTGCGACCGTGTCTGCGCCCGAGCCGCGCCTGCTGTCGGTGCAGGTCTGGGACAAGTCGAACGTCGGCCCGGCCGACAAGGCGATCCGTTCGGCGGGGCTCGGCCTCAACCCGATCGTCGATGGCCAGACGTTGCGCCTGCCGATCCCCGATCTGACCGAGGAACGCCGCAAGGAACTGGCGAAGCTGGCCGGCAAATATGCCGAGAACGCCCGCATCGCCGCGCGCAACGTGCGCCGCGACGGCATGGACGCGCTGAAGACCGACGAAAAGAAGGGCGTGTTCGGCGAGGACGAACGCAAGCGTCACGAAGCCGAAGTGCAGAAGCTGACCGATGCGACCATCGCCGATATCGACGCGGCGGCGGCGGCGAAGGAAAAGGAAATCCTTGGGAAGTGAGGGCCTTGCGCCTCAGCTCTCCCGTTCGGGCTGAGTTTGTCGAAGCCCTGTCCTGTCTTCCACGCGGGAGAAGTGCAGCCCTTCGACAGGCTCAGGGCGGACGGAGTGTGTGGACAGCGGTGTGACCCAAGCTCCCCGCCACGTCGCGATCATCATGGACGGCAACGGGCGCTGGGCGAAGGCCCGGTTCCTGCCGCGCATCGCCGGCCACCGAAAGGGGGTCGAGGCGGTGCGCAAGGTCGCGCGTGCGGCGCGCGAGCAGGGCATTGAGGTGCTCACGCTCTACGCCTTTTCCTCAGAGAATTGGCGCCGTCCCGCCGAAGAGGTCGGCGACCTGATGGGCCTGTTGCGCCGCTTCATCCGGGACGACCTGGAGGAATTCCATCGTGAAGGCGTGCGGTTGCATATCATCGGCGCCTATCGCGCGCTGGCGCCCGATCTGGTCGAATTGATCGACGATGCCGTCGCGCGAACCGCGGGCAATCCCGGTCCGACCGTCGTCATCGCGCTGAATTACGGCGCGCAGGCGGAAATCGCCGCTGCGGCGCGCGCCCTGGCAACGGCGTCGGTGGCGGGGGATCTGGATCCCGACACCATCGACGAAGCGATGTTCGAGGGCGCGCTGCAATCGGGCGCGCTGCCGCCGGTCGACCTTCTGATCCGGACTTCGGGCGAACAGCGGCTGTCCAATTTCCTGTTGTGGCAGGCCGCCTATGCGGAACTGCTGTTTGTCGACACGCTCTGGCCCGATTTCGACGGGGCGGCACTGGCCGAAGCGCTGAAGGCCTTCGCCGCGCGACAGCGCCGGTTCGGGGGATTGTGATGGGCGATCTCGCCAAACGCTCGACGTCGGCCGTCGTCCTGATCGCGGTGGCGGCGGTCTGCTTGTTGCTCGGCGGTTTCGCCTTCTGGCTGCTGGCGGTGGTCGCGGCGCTGCTGATGATGGCGGAATGGGTTGCGCTGCATACCCCGGGCGTTGCGCGCAACAAGCAGATCGCGCAATTCTCGCTGGTCATCCCGCTGGCGATTCTCGGGCCATTGGCGGCGGGGCCGGGATTCTTCGCGCTCGGCCTGATCGCGGGCGCCGCGTTCTTCATCGCCATCATCACGCGCAACGCGCAACTGGGCTGGGGCGCCGTTTATGTCGGGCTGCCCGTTCTGGCGTTGCTGGTGCTGCGCGCGCAGCCGGGCGGGGCGGGGCTGCTGCTGGCATTCTGGGCGATGGCCCTGGTCTGGGCGACCGACATCGGCGCGTATTTCGCGGGCCGGACGATCGGCGGACCCAAGATCGCCCCCGCGATCAG
>DASTEN010000193.1:0-3125 GCA_035709645.1 Sphingomonas sp. | reverse complement strand
GATCGTCGGCGCGCCCTATGACAAGAAGATCGAATTCGTGACGACCCGCCCGCGGGAAGCCGCGTGATCGCGCAGATCGTCGTCGCCGCAGCGGTACTGACGCTTGGCGTGACGGGGCCCGCCTCCGGTCAGACGCACGCGACGGTGGTTCGCGGCGCGAACGGCATGTCTCATGCACATCCCTATCCGGACACGCCGCCGTTGCCGGCCCTTCGGACGAATGCGGACGCTACGGCCGCGCAGGCTGCCGAGCAGCAGGCGATCGACGCGCTGATCGGGCAGGTCTATGTCGCCATTTCCGGGCTCGCCGGACCGCGCGACTGGGACGCGTTCAAGGCGCTGTTCGTACCCGAGGCGCGGCTGGTGCCGGTCGGCGGCAAGGGGCCGCTGGTGCTCGACGTGCAGGGCTATATCGATCGCGCCGGGCCGATGATGGCACGGGAAGGTTTCTACGAGAGCGAAGTGTCGCGTCGCGTCGAGCGATACGGCAACATCGCGCATGTCTGGTCGACCTACGAAAGCCGCCACGCACCGGGCGGGCAACCCTTCGCGCGGGGCATCAATTCGATCCAGATCGTGAAGACGCCGGCCGGCTGGCGCGTGCTTCACATCGTCTGGCAAGGTGAGACGCCGACGCTGCCGATCCCCGGCGCCTATCTGCCCAAGACGGACAAGAGATGACGGGACGAATGATGCTGCGCGCCGGAACGATCCTGACCCTGCCAGTGGTGTTGAGCGGATGCATCGCCGCGGCCGCGTTGATCCCGGTGGCGGCATCGTCGTCGATGATCGTCAAGTCGCAGATGGAGGGCAAACGCCAGAAGCGCGCAGCCCGCCAGGCGGACGACGCCCCGCCGCCGCCGCTCAGGACCGAGGCCGGGCGCCGCTGGCAAGCCGAGCTGGAGGGCGCGAAGATCGTCCCCGGCGCGACCGCGCTGCCGCCGCCCGATGGGTCGATGCCGTCGCCGGCGGCCGCCGCGGCCGTCGCCCGGCGCACCGGCGTGCCGGAGGGGATGCAGTATCTGTACGGATCGGGAGAGGCTGCGGCCGGATCGATCCAGGCGTACCGCGCGCTGCAACGCTATCTGACCGATTGGAAGGCCTATGCCAAGCCGGGCAAGGCGCGGCAGGTGGTGCTGTCCGACAGCGCGTCGCTGAACGCGCTGCAGTTCGAACCCTGCGGTCCGAAACCGCCGGCCGTCGTGCTGGACATCGACGAGACCGCGCTCCTGAACCTCGGCTACGAAGCCGATGCCGCCCGCCGCGGCGAAGCCTATGACGAAGGCCGGTGGCGTCGCTGGGAGGAAAGCGGCGCGGACAAGGTCGTTGCGGTACCGGGCGCGAAGGCGGCGCTGGATGCCGCGCGTGCGGCGGGGATCACCGTCATCTTCAATTCCAACCGTACGCGCGACACCGCCGCGCAGACCGAAGCCGCGCTGAACCACGCAGGGCTGGGTCCGGCCAAGCACGGTGCGACATTGTGGCTAAAGGGCGACGACGGCGGCGGGTCGGGCAAGGACGACCGTCGCTGGGCCATCGCCAGCGGCTATTGCGTCATCGCGCTGGTGGGGGACCAGCTGGGCGATTTCAGCGATCTGTTCAACGATCCCAAGCTGACACCGTCGACCCGCCGCGCACTGGCCGGAGCACCGGACCTGGCCGCGCTGTGGGGCAACGGATGGTTCGTGCTGCCGAACCCGGTCTACGGAACCGCGCTGAAGGGCGGCTTCGACGACATCTTCCCGGTGGATACCCTCTGGACCGATCCCGGTGAGGCGACGTCGGCTGCGAAGCCCGCACCAGCAGCGGTGCCGACGCCCGCCGAGGCTCCGACGTCACCGAAATGACGGCTGCGCCAGTCGCCTCCAACGCGGGCACGCCCTGGCTGACGGCAGGTGGCGTGCTATGCCTGACGGCCGCGGTCGTCCATCTGGCGGCGATCGCCGGGGGCGGCGACTGGTATCGGTTCTTCGGCGCGGGCGAATCGATCGCGCGCGCGGCCGAGCGGGGCAGCGCGATCCCTGCCCTGATGACGATCGGAATCGCGGCGGTGCTGGCGCTGTGGGCGGCCTATGCACTGTCGGGCGCGGGACGCATCCGTCGCCTGCCGATGTTGCGAACCGGCCTGGTGCTGATCGCAGCGATCTATCTGGCGCGAGGCATGGCCGTCGTGGCGCCCGGCATGCTCAACCGGTCGGACCTGTCCGGCACCTTCATATTCTGGTCGTCGGCGATCGTGCTCGCCTTCGGCCTGGCCTATGCGATCGGCACGTGGCGTGCCTGGCCCCATCTTTCGAAGAAGGAATTTGCCTGATGCCCTGGGACCGTAACCAGATGGCGGCCCGCGCCGCGAAGGAACTGCGCGACGGCTTTTACGTCAACCTGGGGATCGGCATCCCGACCCTGGTCGCGAACAATATCCCTGACGGGATGACGGTCACGCTGCAGAGCGAGAACGGCATGTTGGGCATCGGGCCGTTCCCCTATGCCGGCGAGGAGGATCCCGACCTGATCAACGCCGGCAAGCAGACGATCAGCGAACTGCCGTCCTCGGTCTACTTCAGCTCGGCGGACAGTTTCGCGATGATCCGCGGCGGCCATATCGACCTGACCGTGCTGGGCGCGATGGAAGTCGCGGAGAACGGCGACATCGCCAACTGGATGATCCCGGGCAAGATGATCAAGGGCATGGGCGGCGCGATGGACCTGGTCGCGGGCGTCAAGAAGATCATCGTGGTGATGGAGCATACGTCCAAGAGCGGCGAGCCGAAGTTCATTCCGTCCTGCACTCTGCCGCTGACGGGCAAGAACGTCGTCGACATGATCGTCACCGACCTGGCCGTCTTCCAGCGTCCCGACCACGACAGCCCGTTCAGGCTGATCGAACTGGCGCCGGGCGTGACCGCGGACGAGGTCGCCGCCAAGACGACGGCGGCGTACGATAGCTAAGCCAGCGACACGGGCACAATCCTAGACATAAAATTGCGTCCGGGCTTGCATCGGCACATCTTTAGTCTAACCCGCCGGCATCATGGCCAGCCGACCCCTTACGCTGTACGAAAAAATCTGGGCCGATCACGTCGTCGAACGCCGCGACGACGGGACCTGCCTGATCTACATCGACC
>DASTEN010000192.1:0-2251 GCA_035709645.1 Sphingomonas sp. | reverse complement strand
GGAAACGGCCCGATGCCGGCGATGAAGAAGGGGTTCAGCCCGGCATCGACCACCACGCTGAGCGCCATAAACCAGAAGGGCGTCGTCGAATCGCCGGTGCCGCGCAGGCCCATCATCATCAGCACGCTGAGCATCGAGGCCGGCAGGCTGAGGAAGATGACCCGCAGATAGGCGAGCGCGAGCGGGAACGCATCGCCCGGCGTGGCCAGCAGCGTCAGGATCTGCGGTGCGAGAACCCAACCGAGCACCGCGATCACCACCGAGCCCCCCAGCACAAGGCCGATGGCAGTCCCGAACGCGCGACGCGCCGCGTCGATGTCGCCGCGCCCAATCGCCTGGCCGATCAGGATCGTCGCCGCCATGCCGAAGCCGAAGACGGCGCCAAACATCAGGAACATGATGATGTTGGCGTTCGACGTCGCCGCCAGCGCCGCTTCGCCCAGGAAATGGCCGACCCAGATCGTGTTGATCGAGCCGTTGAGCGACTGGAGGATATTGCTGCCGAGTGTCGGAAGCGCGAAGGCGAGCAGCGTGCCGGCGATCGGGCCCGACGTCAGGTCGCGGCCGTTACCACGGCGTCCGCGGGGGGCCGGGGATGTCGAGACTGCTTCACCGTCGGCCAAACCTCGCCCTTTCTCATCGATCCTCCCCTGACAAGGGGAGGCGGCAGGCCGCAGGCCTGACGGAGGGGTGTCACGCTATCCGTTGTGCCGCGACACCCCTCCGACCGGCTACGCCGGCTACCTCCCCTTGCCGGGGAGGATTTCGTTCACCCCAGCCGTCCCAGAGCCGCCGACAGCCGCTCGGCCTCCGCCAATTTCTCGGCGTGATCGGCCTTGGCCTTTTCGACCGCCTCGGGCTTTGCGCGCTCTACGAAGCTGGCGTTGCCCAGGCGTCCGGCCAGCGCATCGCGTTCCTTCTCCGCCGCGGCGATCGCCTTCGTCAGGCGCGCGCGTTCGGCGTCGAGGTCGATGACATCGCCCAGCGGCAGCACGAACGTCGCTTCGTCGACGACGATCTGGAGCGCACCCTTGGGATTTGAATCGACCGGCTTCGGCTCGCCACCGACGCCGTCCAAGAGCACATATTCGCCATTGCGGTCACCAAAAATGGACCCCAGACGCGCCAGCCTCTTCAACGCCCCGACGTTGCGCGCGATGCGTTGGCCGGTTTCCGGCAATTGCTGCGACACCAGCAGGTCGAGTTTCGAACTCGGCGGGACGTTCAACTCGGTTCGCGCGGCCCGTATCTCGCCGACCAGCCGGATCAGCCATTCGATCTCCGCCGCCGCTTGCGGATCGAGCGCGCGCGCGTCCGCCATCGGCCATTTGGCGACGATCAGGTCGTACTCGCGGGGTTGGGCGGGACCGGCAAGCGCGTGCCACAGTTCTTCGGTGATGAAGGGCATGAACGGGTGGAGCAGTACCAGGATCTGGTCGAGCACCCAGCCGGCGACCGCCCTCGTTTCCTCGGCACCCGCGACGCCGTCACCCTGCAACACCGGCTTGATCAGTTCGAGATACCAGTCGCAGAACCGGCTCCAGACGAACTGGTAGATCGCGTCCGCCGCCCCGTCGAAGCGGTAATCGGCCAACGCGAGGTCGACCGCCTGGATCGTCTGCACCGTCTCCGCAATGATCCACTTGTTGACCGCAAGCGTCGCGGCAGGCGGTTCGAGCGTCGTCGACGCGACGATGCCGTTCGACTGGCAGAAGCGGCTGGCGTTCCACAGCTTGGTCGCGAAATTGCGGTACCCCTCGACCCGCTTCTCATCCATCTTGATGTCGCGGCCCTGGCTTTCCATCGCTGCCATGAAGAAGCGCAGCGCGTCCGCGCCATAGCGGTCGATCAGGCCCAGCGGGTTGACGACGTTGCCCTTCGACTTCGACATCTTCGCACCGTCCGCCGCGCGGACCAGACCGTGCAGGTAGAGCGTGCGGAACGGAACGTCCTTCAGGAAGTGCATCCCCTGCATCATCATCCGCGCATCCCAGAAGAACAGGATGTCGAAGCCGGAGATGAGCACGTCGTTTGGATAGCGGCGCTCCCATTCGCCCTCGGCATCGGGCCAACCCATCGTCGCGAACGGCCACAGCGCGGAGGAGAACCAGGTATCGAGCACGTCGGGATCGCGGGTCAGCGCGACGCCCTCACCGGCCTGCGCCTGCGCCTCTTCCTCGGTTTCCGCGACATAGGCCTTGCCGTCGGCATCGAACCACGCCGGGATCTGATGCCCCCACCACAGCTGGCG
>DASTEN010000191.1:0-3056 GCA_035709645.1 Sphingomonas sp. | reverse complement strand
GGGTACACTGCGTTGCAGGCGGGCAAGGTCGTGCTGCTGTCGGGTATCCCCAGCCTGTTCATGATGGCGATCGTGCCGATCCTGCTGAAACGGGTCGACATCCGCATCGCGGTGGCGACGGGCCTGTTCATCATGGGCTTCAGCGCGCTGCTGGATGCCGAACTGACCGCCGGGTCCGCCGGCGGCGACTTCACGGTGTCGCAACTGCTGCGCGGGGTCGGGCAGATCCTGGGGATGCTGTTCCTCAGCCAGGCGGTGGTGCGGTCGGTCCCGCCCGAAGACGCCGGCGACGCATCCGGGCTGTTCAATGCCGCGCGCAACCTCGGCGGCAGCTTCGCGCTGGCGGGGATTTCGGTGTTGCAGGATCAGCGGATGTGGTTCCATTCGCGGCGGCTGGAGGAAACGTTGAATGCCAACAGCGTCGACGTGCAGGGCTATGTCGGCGCGCTGAGTGCCGCGGTCGGTGACCCAGGCGCGGGGTTGCGTCTGCTGAGCGGACAGATCCAGCTTCAGGCGCTGACGATGACGTATAACGATATCTTCTGGATCATGGGCGTCGGCACGCTGGCCGTGCTGCCGCTGGTCCTGTTCCTGCGGCCGCTGCCCAAGCGCGCCGGCCCGGCGATGGTGCATTGATGCGAAAGTCCTATGTCCTACTGATCTCCGCGATGCTGGCCGGCTGCACGGTCGGCCCCGATTACGCCGGGCCGCCGACGACCGCGTCCGATGCGATCGCGCGCGGCCGCTTCGTGCGCGCGACGCCGCAGACCACCGCCGACGCGCCTGCGCCGGCGGATTGGTGGACGGGGTTCGGCGATCCGTTGCTCGACAGCCTGATCGCCGATGCGCTGGCGTACAGCCCGACGATCGATCAGGTCACGGCACGCGTCCGCGAAGCACAGGCCAAGGCGCGGCAGCAGACGACCAGCCGCCTGCCGAGCGTCAGCGCGAACGGCACCGTCGTCCGCGCCGACCTGCCCCCGATCGGCGGCGGCAGCGGTGGCGGGACCGACCTGACGTTCTACAACCTCGGCCTGAATGCGGCGTGGGAGCTCGACCTGTTCGGCGGCGGTCGGCGCGGCAACGAACAGGCCGCAGCGGCCGTCGGTGCCCGCATCGCCGACCTGGGCGACGCGCAGGTATCGCTGAGCGCGGGGGTCGCGCAGGCCTATGTCGGCTTGCGCGATGTTCAGGAACGTATCCGTCTGAACGCGCAGTCGACCGCGCTCCAGCAGCGGCAGCTCGCGCTCAGCCGCCAGCGTTTCGATCAGGGTGTCGCATCGAAGCTGGACGTGGAGCGGTTGCAGGGGCAGCTCGAACAGACGCAGGCGCAGGCCATCCCGCTGGCGGCGCAGCGCGACGAGTATCTGAACCTGATCGCCGTGCTGACCGGGCGGACGCCGGGCGCGCTGGATGCGACGCTCAGCGGCGTCGTGCCGGTGCCGCTGCCGCCGGCGCAGGTCGCGGTCGGCGATCCCGCGCAGCTGATCGCGCGCCGCCCGGATATCCGCGCGGCCGAGCGGCAACTGGCGGCGGCGACGGCCGGCGTCGGCGTCAGCAAGGCAAAGGAACTGCCGACCGTCCGGTTCCTGGGCCTGCTGGGGCTGGGCGGAACCACCCCGGGGGCGGTGTTCGACCTGGGCAATCTGACGACGCTCGCCGCGCCGTCACTCAGCTGGTCGTTCCTCGACTTCGGCCGGGCGAAGGCGGCGACACGCGCGTCGCAGGCGCAAGCCGATCAGGCCGACGCGACCTATCGTCGCACGGTGCTGGAGGCATTGCAGGATGCGGAAACCCAGCTGTCGCGCTTTGCCAATACTCGCGCCCAGCTCGGGCAGCTGGTGCAGGCGCAGGCGTCGGCGGCGCGGGCCGCGACGCTCAACCGCCAACGGGTCGCGGCCGGCACCAGCCGGGTGATCGATCAGCTCGACATCGAACGGCAGGAGATCGCGGCGGGTATCGCGGTGGTGCAGGCGAAGGCTGCGCTCAGCGCCAGCTATATCGGGGTGATGAAGGCCCTGGGGCTGGGGTGGCGTGCCGCCGACGCGACAGCGATCAGCGCGGGCGCAGACCCGAAAACAGCAGCTCCAGCGCCTCGCTGAGGCACTGGGTGGCTTCGTCGGGCGTCATCCGCGGAAGTAGCAGCGTGCCGGCCATCCGGATCGTCAGGATGATGTGATGCGCGGTCGTACCGGGCGCGAGTTCGCCGCGCACCAGCGCCGCCGCGACGGCCGGGGCCAGCAGCGATTCCAGACGGTCGGCCAAGCCGCGAAAGGCGATGATGTTCGCCTCGTCCTCGCCCAGGTCGGCGGCGATCCGCGCGAACAGCGCGAGCGTCGAGGCGCCCTGCCGGATCATCGAGGCGACCGTTTCGCGGATCGGCACATCCGGATCGATCGCGCCGCCCAGCGCATCGACTTCCGCCGCGAAGATCGCCAGCGCCAGCGCGCCGCGATCCTTGAAATTGCGATACAGCGTCGCGCGACCGACCCCGGCGCGCTCGGCGATCGATTCCAGCGACACGCCATAGCCTTCCGCACGAAACCCGTCGGCCGCCGCCGCCAGCAGCGCTTCGCGGCGACGGCGGGCATCGCTACGGGGTGCGCGGGGTGCGCGGGGGGCGATGGCGTCGGTCATCGTCGCCGACGCATGCCCGATCCGGATCGCGTCTGGCAAGCGAGGGTGTCGACCAGGCCGACGCGGGAGTGAATCCCGCGTCGTCGGTCGGGAGCGGCGGGCCGCTCCCGCCGGCCGGCATCGGCTGCGCGCCGCAGGCGCACCGCCGCCGTCCGCGCGTACCGCGCGACGCGACTCAGCCGATGCTCTGCCCGCTTTTTGCCCAATCGGCCATGAAGCCTTCGATCCCCTTGTCGGTCAGCGGGTGCTTGACCAGCTGGCGGATGACGGCCGGCGGGGCGGTCATCACGTCGGCGCCCAGCTTCGCCGATTCCAGCACATGGATCGGGTGGCGGACGCTCGCGACCAGGATTTCGGTGCCGAAATCGTAATTGTCGTAGATCAGGCGGATGTCGCTGATCAGCTGCATGCCATCGAAG
>DASTEN010000190.1:0-3075 GCA_035709645.1 Sphingomonas sp. | reverse complement strand
AAAGATCTGACAGGTGCCGCGGACTTCGCCGGTCTCCAGATTCTCCAGGACCAGAACGAACAGTTCGTCCTCGATCGTGTCGCCGTCGCGATCGAAGGCGGCGTGGCTGCGCTCCAGCTTGGCGCGCAGGGCTGGCTTTTCGGGCGGCAGATTGGTGAAGCCGCCGCCGGTCAGCTTCGCCATCTCGTACAGCGGCTGCAGGTCGGAATCGCGCGCGGCGCGGATGACGTAGCTCAAGCGAGCCCCCCTTCGAAGATACGCAGGATGGTGACCGCCGACAGCCCGGCGCGTTCGGCCAGGCTGTCGGGGATCAGAAATTCTTGCGGCGAATGGATCGCGCCGCCACGCGGCCCCATGGTATCGACGACGGCCACGCCGCAGGCGGCGATATTGTTGCCATCGCATACCCCGCCGGTCGTCGACCAGGCGATGGGAATGCCCATGTCCGCGCCCGTTGCCCGCACCAGGTCGAACAGCCGGTCCGCGCGTGCGTCGATCGGTTTGGGCGGCCGGTTGAAGCTGCCGTGGATGTCGATGCGGACATCGTGTTCGGCGGCTACGTCGGCCACGATCGCCTTAAGCGCGGCTGCCGCTCGGGCGACGTCGGCGGGCAGGGCGGGGCGGAAGTTGACGCGCAGGATGGCATGGTCGGGGACGACGTTGTTCGGTCCGCCGCCGTCGATCCGTGCTGGATTGACCGACAGCCCGGCACCGTGCAGCGCCTTCAGCTCCAGCGCCAGTGCCGCCGCGGCGACGATGGCGTTGCGGCCGTCATCGGGGTTGCGGCCGGCGTGCGCGCTGCGGCCATGGACGATCAGCGAGAAGTTGCCCGTCCCCGCGCGCGCACCGGCAAGGCCGCCGTCGGCAAGTGCGGGTTCGTATGTCAGCGCCGCGACCTTTCCGCGGGCCAGGTCGGCGATCAGCGGGGCGGAGGAGAAGCTGCCGGTTTCCTCGTCCGAATTGATCAGCACGTCATAGCCGAAGTCCGCTGCGTTCGAACCGGCCTCGACCGCCTCCAGCGCCGCCAGCATGACCGCGAGCCCGCCCTTCATGTCGGCGACGCCCGGACCGTTGATCCGGCCATCGGGCAGCTGGCGAATGACCTGGAAGGGGTGGTCGACCGGGTAGACCGTATCCATGTGCCCCGTGAACAGCATCCGCCGTCCGGCGTCGGGCCGTACGCGCAGGACCAGATGCCGGCCGTGAACGATCGGTTCGACCCGGCCATCGGCCGTCACGCGTTCCGCCGGGGCCGGATCGACGAGCGTGATTTCGCCCGGCAGGCTCGCAAAGGCGTCGGCCAGCATGTCGGCGACTTCGGCCAGGCCGGCGAGGTTCCCGGTCCCGCTATTGATCGCGCTCCACGCCAGCGTGCGCTCCAGCATCGGCGAGGCTCCGGCACGCGCGACGGCGGCGGCTTCGGTGGCGGTCAGTGGCATATGGTGCAGTCTAGCCCAGATCGGGGCGTCGGGGGCAACCCCTGGTAACAATTGTTACCAATCCCGCGTTGCGGTCAGAAGGCGTAGACCAGCGATGCCCGGCTGGTCGTGTCGGTATTCACCCGTCCGACCGGCGGCCGGCTTTCGTAGCTGACCGCATAGGACATCGATGCCGACAACGGCCCGAACAGCTTGGCACCCAGGGCGGTGCGCGTGGTGATGGTCGAATTCAGGTTTTGGAGATACGCCGACGCGTCCTGGCTGAGCGTCACGCCGTTCGCCAGCCGCCAATCGAAATCCAGATTGCCGCGCGCGCCCAGTTCGTTCTCGTTCGTCAGGTCGGTAAAGGCGGTCCGCCGTATCGACGGGCCGAGTTCGACGTCCAGCGTGACGCGCGGCGATCGGATCGCGGTGTAGCCTGCACCCGCAGACGCCGAATAGCGCGAGAAATAGCCGAGGAACTTGTCCGCTTCATATTGCAGGGCGCCGTACGCATACAGTCGGTCGTCGATCTTGTAGTTGGGTTCGTAGGACGCGAGATAATGTTCGCGCGTCGTTATTCCGACGCTTTCCTGATACTCGGCCAGCAGCCGCAGCTTGTGGCGCCACTGAAAGCCCTCGCGCTTGATGTCGGCGGCCAGCGTCAGGCCGACGTTGCTGGTGTTGCCCGTCGTGTAGAAACCGCCGAGTTCCACCCGGCCGCGCACCAGGTCGAAGAAGCCCGAATCCTGCAGCGTCCGCGTCGCCTGCGCGCTGCGCGCATCCTTCCACGCCCCGGCGATCCGTCGGATCGCCTCCGCACTCTCGGGCGCGGCGGAGGCGGCGTATTTGGCGATCGTCTGTACCTCGGCCTCGCTGCCCGACGTCATCGCCGCATCGAGCATCGCCTTGATCGGATCGGGAATGGTGACGGGATCCGCTTGGGCCGTCGCGATGATCGGCACTGGCACGGTGTCGGCATTCGCGAGCAGCAGCGGCGATACGAAGAACAGGGCGGCACGCATGACGATGGCCTTTTACCAGCAAAGCGGCGTCTTTACGGCCTCGACTGGGCGTGACGGCGGAGCGGTTCGTCGAACGCGGCGAGGACCGCCTCGTACAGCTTCCGCTTGAACGGCACGATCATCGCCGGCAGCTCGGCCGGGTCGGCCCATTTCCAAGCGCGGAATTCGGGATGCGCTGTCTGGATGTTCACGTCGGCGTCGTCGCCCGAGAACGCGAAGAGGAACCAGCGCTGACGCTGGCCGCGCCATTTGCCCTGCCACAGCTTGCCGACCAGATCCGCCGGCAGGTCGTAGCGCAATTCCTCCGGCGCCTCGGCGATCACGTCCAGATGCTCGGGCAAAATGCCGGTTTCTTCGCCCACCTCGCGGATCGCCGCCTGCAGCGCATCCTCGCCCGGATCGATCCCGCCCTGCGGCATCTGCCAGGCCTCCAGCGTCGAATCGAGCCGCTGACCGACGAAGACCCGACCCTCCCGGTTCAGGATCATCACGCCGGCACAGGGACGATAGGGCAGGTCGGTCATGCAACGGGCTCCGGCTGGCGAGCGGTGACAGGGTTGCCTACCTAGAAGGCGTGATCGCCGTCGTCCATCATCCCGACTATGTCGCCCCCACCGTCCGCGGGGCGGGCC
>DASTEN010000189.1:0-7709 GCA_035709645.1 Sphingomonas sp. | reverse complement strand
GTGGGATGTGGCCGAGGACGAACGCTTCGCCAAGATCGTCCAGAGCGGCGAGGCATACGCACGCCCCGAACTGGGGCACAGCATCCATGTCGAGGTCGCGGGGCTGAAGCCGGCTCGGCGCTACTGGTACCGGTTCCGCCTGAAGGGGGCGACCAGCCAGGTCGGCACCGTCCGGACGGCGCCGAAACCGGGCGCGGCGGTCGATCGACTGCGGCTGGCGGTCGCCGGCTGCCAGCATTGGGAAGGCGGTCTCTATACCGCCTATCGCCATCTGTCGCAGGAGCCCGATCTGGACGCGGTGTTCCACTATGGCGACTATATCTACGAACATTGGGCCAAGCGCGTCTGCCCCAAGACGGGCGATACGCCGGTCTGCGTCCGCGAACACATCGGCGAGGAAATCTACTCGCTCGACGACTATCGCCGGCGTTACGCCCAGTACAAGATGGATCCCGATCTGCAGGCCGCGCATCGTTCGGTCGCGTTCCTGTCGACGTTCGACGACCACGAAGTCGACAACAACTGGGTCGGCGATATCGATGAGTCCGGCACGCCGCGGGCGATCTTCCAGCTGCGCCGCTTCGCCGCGATGCAGGCGTGGTACGAACATATGCCCGTCCGGGCCGGCCAATTCCCCAAGATCCGCAACACCATCGCCTATCGCCGACTGGACTATGGCAGTCTGGTGCGCATCCATCTGCTCGACACCCGGACGTATCGCAGCGACCAGGTCTGCGACGACGGCAAGAAGAAGCCGTGCCCGCCCGCGGCGCACGACGGTGCCACGGTGCTCGGCGACCGGCAGGAGGCGTGGCTTAACGACGGGCTGGGCGGCGACGCGCGCTGGAACCTGATCGCCCAGCAGATTCTGGTGATGCCGTTCGACAGGCGAAAGGCCGGGGCGTCGGATCCGAACCTGTCGACCGACACATGGGACGGCTATCGGCCGGCGCGCGCGCGGCTGATCGACGCCATCCGAAAACGCAAGCTGTCGAACGTCGTGATCGCGTCCGGCGACTATCACAAGCATTTCGCCGGAACCGTCCCGGTCCGCGAGGATGCGCCCGAGGGCGAGAAGGCGGCGGTCGAGTTCCTGACCACGTCGATTTCGACCAACGGCGACGGTGGGCCGATCGACGGACTCGACACCCTGATGCGCAACAACCCGCATGTGGCGCTGTTCGCGGACCAGCGTGGGTATCAGACGTTCGATATCACCGCGAAACAGTGGCAGACCGATATCAAGGGGGTCGACCAGATCAGCCGCCCGGGCGGCACGCTGTCAACGCTCGCCCGCTTCGCGGTCACGCCCGACGCCGCGGTGCTGCACCGATCGTAAGACCGGTTACGCGCAGGGCAGGTACATGGTTATCGCGGTGCCGCGCCCCGGCGCCGTATCCATCCGCACCGTTCCGCCGAAGGACTGGGCGGTGCCGTAAACCATGCTCAGGCCAAGCCCGGTACCCTTGCCCAGTTCTTTCGTCGTAAACAGCGGTTCCCACGCCCGGGCCGCCACGTCCGGCGGCATACCGGGCCCGTTGTCGCGGACGCACAGCCCTGCATACAGGCTGTGGGATGGGTCGCATGGCACGAAATCGGCGTCTGCGCCCAGCGTGCTGATCGTGATCTCGCAGCCCTCCGGACACGCATCGCGCGAATTCAGGCACAGGTTCAGCAGGCAGGCATGCAGCAGGCCCGGATCGGCCACGCCCCAGCAACGCGGGTCGTCGTCATCGAACGTGATCTGCGCCTGGGGTACCGATGCGCGCAGGAGCGGCAGCGCCTCACGGATGCAGTCGTTCAGGCAGATCGGCGCGAATTGCGACGGCCGCCGGTGGACGAACGTCAGCAACCGCTGGGTCACGGCCTCGCCCTGACGGATCGCCTGGCTGCCCAGTTCCAGGATGCGGTCGGTTTCCGGCGCATCGCTGATGCGGGCAAGCCTGAGGAAACATGCTTTGAGGCTGGTCAGGACGTTGTTGAAATCGTGCGTGATGCCCGCCGCCATATGGCCGAGCACGTCCATCTTCTGCGCCTGTCGCAACGCCTCGGCATTCCGACGCGCTTCGGTCACATCGCGGGCCCGGCACAGGATCGCGGCGACCGTACCATGTTCGTCGCGCAGCGGCATGTAGATCGCATCGTAGAGGACCGTGGTGCCGCCATAGGTAAAGGTCGGTTCGTAATGAACAGGCAGGCCGGTCGCGACGACGCTGGCCAGCGCCTCCTCCATCTGGCCGCCATTGACCTCGCCCAGCACTTCCCGGGGCGTCAGGCCGCGCGCCGCCGCCATCGTCATGTCGATCATCTTCAGACCGGCGGCGTTGATCTGCTGGTAGGTGAAACGGTCCGGCCCCTCGACCTTCAACTGCACCAGGCAGTCGCGCGTCGCATCGAACAGCAGGTCGAAGCGGCTTTGACCGCCAAAGCGATCGGCCAGTTCGGCATCGCGTTCGGCACGGACGCGGGCGAGATATTCTTCCCTTTCGGTAACGTCCCGGCACGTTCCGATCATGCGCAACGGGCGGTCGTCCTCGCTCCGTACGACGCATCCCCGGGCGTGCAGCCAGCGGACGTCGACCTTGCCGAGCGACTCTTCCCGACGGAGCACACGGTACGTCACGTCCAGATCGCGGCCCGACGCGATCGAGTCGGCAGTCGCCGCCTGCAGAGCCTTGCGATCGTCCCGATGGATCGCGGCCAGCCAGTGTTCGTATGTCAGATCGGTGCCCAGGCCCGGATCCAGCCCGAAGAGACGATATTGCCCGCGCGACCAGCGGAATGTGTTCTCGCCGATATCCCAGTCCCAGGTCCCGATTTCGCTCGCGCTTTCCAGCAGATCCAGCAGATCCGAGCGCTCGTCGACCGTAAGATCCTGAAAAATCGACTCCACCGCCTCGCCTCCTCGATCGAGAAGTCTGTCGTATTATACAGATTAAACCTGTCGATACATGCAATCAATATGGCGCAAACGGACAAAGCCTTCTGACGAGGACGCGTGGCGTGCGAACCCGGTCATCCGCGCGGCAGGATCGCATCACGCGTACCTACGCACGCTCACGATCTGTCCCGGCCCCGTGACAGGAGCCAAAGCGCAGCGGTGCCATAGAGCAGCGTCAGGCCCGCCATCACGGCCAGCGGCCAGATCGCTTCGGCGATCGTCGCGCCCATCTGGTTGAACCGCACGAACACGTGCATCGCCGCGGTGGCGGGCGAGATCCATGCCAGCGTCGCCAGCCATGACGGCATCTGATCGAGCGGCCAGGCGAATCCGGCCAGGAAGACGAGCGGGACCGACGTCGGGATCAGCAGTTTCAGCGCGCTGTCGCCATCGCGCAGCAGCGCACCGATCGCCAGCCCCAACGCCGAAACCGCTCCTGCAAACAATGGCATCGCGATCGCCAGCCCCGCCATGTTCCCGGCACGCGGCACATCCTGTACCCAATAGGCGAAGCCGAAGAAGAACGCCTGCGCCAAAAGGCCGATCAGGACCATCGCCCCCCAGGTGCCCAGCGCGGCAGGCAGCCCGGCGAATGGCGCCCGGCGGCGGCGGCGCTCCGCCGCCAGGCGGGCCGCGGCGAACAGCAGAGTCTGCTGGAGGATGATGTTGGCGACGGCGGGAAAGATATAGTCGCGGTATCCGGCGGTGGTGTTGAACAGCGCTTGAACCCTGACGATCCGGCCGGGGTCGGGCAGACGGCGATCGAGCGCCTGGACCCGCTCCGCCGCGCGGGCCAGCAGAGCCTCCACGACGGTCAGGGCGATCGCTTCGGCGCGGGCGAAATAGGCGGCGTTGACGACCAGCGCGACGCCGGTTCCGGGGCGCGGGGCGGTGGGCGATGCGACGACGCGGTCCAGATCGCGCGACAGCAGGAGGACGCCGTCGGCCCGGCGACCGAGCAGCCAATCCTCGCCGGCGGCCATGTCGGGAGCCTCGCCGACGATCGCGACCGAACGGCTGGCCGACAGCGCCCGCACGATCGATCGGCCGACCGCCGAACGGCCTTGGTCGACGACGACCAGGCGCATGCCGACCGACGCCTGCTGCGAATAGGGGGCTGGATAGTAGAAGGCGTACAGCAGTACCGACAGCATCGCGAGCGACAGCAGCGCCCGTGTCGTTGCGACTTCGATCAGCGTCCTCTCGAACGCATCGCGCAGCGTCATGTCCGCGCCGCCCGCGCCACCAGCCACAGCCCGGCGCCGCCTGCGATCAACGGATAGAGGGTCATGACGCCAGCGCCCAGCAGCAGCGGACGCGGATGCGCGCCGATCAGCACGTCCATTTCGAAGCGGACGTAATGCGTCAGCGGCAGGATCGCGCTCCACGCCTGCGCGAACCACGGCGCGCCGTCGATCGGCAACGACGCGCCCGAATAGGCCAGCGCCGAACCGGTGATGATGACCGCAGCGGACAGCGCGGTCGCGACCTCGCGCGTCACGACGATCAGGAACAACGCGACGCCGACGGTCGCGAGGGCGAGCAGCCCCAAACCGCCCGCCACCGCCCAGATGCTGCCCAGAAAGCGAAAGTCGCCGAGCAGCGTCAGTCCGACGATCCATGCGACCCCCCACAGCCAGCACGCCAGGGCGTGAGGGGCCAGTCGACCCAGCAGGTCGCCGGCTGGGTTCGGCGTCGTGCGGGCGTGGTGGGCGAACGAACGATCGACCATCAGCGGTCCCATCGCGCCGATCGCGGATACGGCGAACAGAAGGTGGATCACCGCCGGACCCAGCAGCAGTCCCAGATACCAGCCCAGGCTGACGGTCTGGTTGCCGAGCAGCGTGATGCGGATGCCCGGCAGCGTCACCGGTGGCGCCACGTCGCCGCTCAGGCCGATCCGGCGCGGCGTCGCCTGGGCGAGCGCCTGGATCGTCGCGGCGCGGAGCGTCGCCTGTGCGATCGAACCGGTGGCGAGGAATTGCGCTTCGTACAGGATTTCGACCGGCGGGGCATCGTTGCCGCCGACGCCGCGCGGGATGACGAGCACCGCCAGCGCGCGTTCGGACCGCACCATCGACAGCGCGCGGTCTATGTCTGGCAGGACGGCGACGACCCGGACGGTCGGCGAGGCATCCACCGTGCGGCGGATCGCCCGAGCGGTGGGTCCGCCGTCGCGGTCGACGACGACGACGGGGCCGTCGCGCAGCGATCCGCGCGAGATCATCGCGCCCATCAGCGCCAGCAGGATGGCGGGCATCACCGTCAGGAGGATCAGGTCGACGCGCGATCCGCCGAGCCGGGCGATTTCGGCCCGCCACCCGCGCGCCATGGCCTGGCGAGGCGTCATCGATCGAACAGGACGCTCATGCCCGGCCGCAGCCCATCGACCCGGGCCACCGGAACCAGCCGTACCTCGAACCCGCGGACGTCATAGCCGCGCGACTGACGATCGGCACGAAACGTCGCGAATTCGCCCTGCGCCGCCAGATGCCGGACCCGGAAGGCGACGGTGCGGTCGAGGGCGGGCACCCGGCCCTGCAACACCTGTCCTTCGCCCAGGCCGTGCAAAGCATCCTCGCGCACGGTCAGCAGGACATAGGGGTGATCGATATCGATGATCTGCAAGGCCGGCAGGACCGGGCTGACGATTTCGCCGGGCTGGAGCAGGCGGCGCGATACCTGTCCGGCGATCGGCGACACCAGCCGCGTTTCGCCCAGCAGCGCGCGCGCCGTCGCATCGGCGGCCTGCGCGACGCGGACCTGCGCGTCGGCGATGCGGCGGGTCTGCGGCCGGACGCCGGCCAACGCCTTGACATATTGCGCCTTGGCAGCGTCGGCGGCGCGCGCGCTACTGTCGCGGGCGGCGCGGGCCTCGTCCCGGCGCTGGGCGGCGATCACGCCTTCGGCGTAGAGCGTCTCGGCCCGCCGCGCGCTGACCGCGCCGAGATCCGCCGTCGCCTGCGCCGCCAGCCACGTCGATTTCAGCGTCGCGATATCCTCGCGCCGCACGCCTTCCTCGGTCAGCGATTGCGTGGCGCGCGCGCCATCCAGCGTCGCGGCCGTCTGCGCGGCGGCGTTGCCCAGTTCCGGGCTCGACAGCGTCGCGACGACCTGGCCCGCGCGGACGCGGTCGCCTTCCTCGACCAGCAATCGATCGACACGCGCGAGCGCCTTGGTCGCGACGTTGACGCTCTCGGCCTCCACTTCGCCTTGCAGCGACGGCGTCGCCGGGCGGCTGGCCAGCCACAGCCCGATCGCGAGCAACACGATGATGGCCGCCAGCACGACATACAAAATCGTGCGGGTCCGCCGGCTGGGTGCGGCATCGTGCACCGGTTCGGTCATCGCGTCCCTCCAGCGGTCACCTGCTGATCCGCGCGGCGAAGAAAATCCTCGAATTCGTTCATGCGGCCACTCGCGGTCAGCAGTCCGGCCAGCGCCAGATCATATTCGAAGGCGGTCGCGACGCGTTGGGCGCGGGCGGTCGCCAGGGCCGCTTCGGCCCCCGCCACCCGGGTCACCGTTCCTTCGCCTTCGCGCAGCGCGACGCGCTGGACCCGCAGGTTCTCGGTCGCTGCCGCGATCGAACTGTCGAGCAGCAGGAAGGATCGGCGCGCACCCTCGACCAGGGTCCATGCGCGGCGGATCGCCTCGCTCGCTTCCTTGCGCGCGGCGCGCCCCGCATCGGCAGCGGCCAGTTCACCCTGTCGCGCCGCCGCCAGCGTGTGGCCGCGATCGAGCCCCGACAGCAACGTCAGCCGCGCGCCGATCCCGACCACCCAGTCGGGTTCGGTCGGCAGCGCATCGCCCCGGTTGAGGTTGTATTCGCCGAAGCCGAACACCTGCGGCCGGTACCGCGCCTTCGCCAGATCGACCGCCGCCCCCGCCACGTCGCGCGACGCATCGGCCTGTCGGGTCGCCGGCAGCTCGTCCTCGCGCCCCAGGAACGTCTCGACCGGGGGCAGCGCCTGTGTCGACACGAACAGGGGCGTGGAGGGCGCGACGTCGGGCAGGTCGAGCGCGTCGGCCAGATCGCGGGCGGCCGTTTCGTCCGCCAGGATCGCCCGCTGCAACGCGCGTTCGGCGGTGTCGCGGGCGACGGCGGCCTCCAGCGACGTAGACCGCGGGGTCACGCCGGTGGCCTCCGAACGGCGGACGTCGTCGTACAGCGCCCCCAGCGCCTCCCGGCTTTCCTGTGCGGAGATGCGCAGCGCCTGGGCCGCCAGCCGTCCGAAATAGACGCGGACGAGGTTGAGCTGCGCCAGATCGCGCGCCTGCCGTGCCCGCCCCTCCGCCATGGTCACACCAGCGCGCGCCCCGCGCTGGATCGCGGGAATGGCACCGCCGGTGTAGATCGGCAGCGCCGCCTGCACGGTCGGGCGGAACACCGTGTCGCGGGCGCGGTAGGACAGGCTGTCGGGGATCAGGGCGAACAACCCGGGCAAGGCGCGGTCGATCCGGTTGACGACGTCACCGGCGATCTGTTGAAACCCAGGCGGGAAGGACCCCGGGACGGTCGCCAGAAAATCCTGCGTCGCCCCCAGGGCCGTGCTGCGCGCGTCCGACAGGTCGACCGCCAGCGTCTTCTGATATTCCAGTATCTGCGCCGACGCCGTGATCGTGGGGCGATGCAAGGTGCGGGTGGCGGCTGCCGCCTCGCGTGCCGCAGCGACCGCATGGTCGGCACCGGCGAGGGCGGGGGACGAGGTGTCCAGGCGATTGCGCGCCGCCGCATAGGTCAGCGAAGGGGCCTGCGCCGCAGCCG
>DASTEN010000188.1:0-9387 GCA_035709645.1 Sphingomonas sp. | reverse complement strand
GAACAGCATTGCCGACCTCATCCCGGGCATCCGCCTCGACCTGCAGTCGGCGGTGCCGGGAAGCAAGGTCACGCTGGGCACCACCCCCGCGACCGCGGCACTGACCCAGGCGGTCAACGACGTCGTCACGACCTACAACGAGCTCTACAAGATGGTGCAGGCCGCCACCGATCCGGTCAGCGGCAAGCTGTCGCGCGATCCGGCGGCGCAGGAAATGAAGCGCCAGTTGCGCGCGCTGACGCTGACCGACCTGACCGGAGCGACCGACGGCAGCCCGAAGACCCTGTCCGAATTGGGCGTCGCGACCAATCGCGACGGGTCGCTCAGCGTCGATTCGACGCGGCTCGCGGCCGTGGTCGCGGCGAACCCGGCAGCGGTCGAGGCGATGTTCACCGACCGCGGCGTGCGATCGACCAAGGACGGCCTGTCGGCGGCGCTGAATGCGGTGTCGTCGACCGTCACCAGCTTCGCCTATGGCCTCGGCGCGGCGCAGACGCGCTACGCCAAGGCGCAGACCGCGCTGGCGACCGAAAAGACCAAGCTGTCCGATGCGCAGGAAAAGGCGACCGCTCGCCTGACCCAGCAATATTCGACGATGGATTCGCGCGTGGCGGCGTACAAGGCGACGCAGAGCATGCTCGATAATCAGATCGCCGCCTGGAACAAGAGCTGACCATGGCCCGCTACGCAAGCGCACTCGCCCGCCCCGAAGCGACCTACCGGTCGATCGACCTGGTCAGTCGGACCGGGGGCCAGGATGCAGCCGGCTTGGTTTCGCTGCTCTATGCCGAATGCATCCGCGCACTGCGGTCGGCGGCATGGGCGGCGGAAAATCGCCGCTACGACGTGAAGAGCGAACGCGTGACGCGCGCCCTTTCGGTCCTGTTCGCGCTCGAAAACGGATTGGACTTCGACGCCGGCGGCGATCTGTCGCGCACGCTGTCGCGGGTCTATCAGGGATCGCGCAAGGAAATCGTCAACGCCAGTCTGGGCATGGACCCGGCCCCGTTCCTGGCGGTCGCGACGACGCTGGAAGAGATCGCTGCGGCGTGGGAATCTGCGCGCCGCGCGTGACGCGCTCGATGAAAGCGGCTAGCGACGACGGCGATGAGCCAGCCGCATATCGTCGCCCTGGGCGGAACCAGCCGACCCCAGTCCTCCACCGGCGCAGCACTCGCCCGCGCGCTCGCCATCGCCGAGGCACGTGGCGCCCGCACGACGCTGCTGACCGGCGACGCCATCGCCTTCCCCAATTTCGAACCGGGGCAGAACGACGGTAATCCGATGCTCGATGCCTTCCTGGCCGCATTGCGCACGGCAGACGGCGTCATCATCGGGTCGCCGGGATATCACGGCACGTTTTCGGGGCTGGTCAAGAATGCGCTCGACCATGTCGAACTGATGGCCAAAGACGATCGGCCGTATTTCCACGGACTACCGGTCGGCCACATCGCCACGGCCGCGGGATGGCAGGCCGCGGTCGCGACGCTGATCGGGCTGCGCAGCATCACCCACGCGCTACGCGGCTGGCCGACGCCGCTGGGCGTTGCGATCAACACGGCCGAAGGGCCCGATGCGATCGACCGGGCCGAGCCGCAACTGGCGACGATGGTCGGTCAGATGCTCGATTTCCTGCGACGTTGACCAGCCTGCGCCCGCCTGCGTTGACGGGGCGTTAACCATCGCGCCCTAGCGTCGGCACCCATGTTCGACGCCCGGTCCCACTCCGCCTCGCGCGGGACGTCGCCGACCGTTCTGGTCGTCGACGACAGTCGTACCAATCTCGACATCCTCAGCCGACGATTGAGCCAGGCCGGGTTCGTCGTATTGCCTTGCGACGACGGTCGCCACGCCCTGACCATCGTCGCCGGCGGCGGGATCGACCTGGTCCTGCTCGACATGGTCATGCCCGGCGTATCGGGGGTCGAAGTCCTGCAGCATGTCCGTGCGTCCCGTGCCACCGCGGATCTGCCGGTCATGGTCGTCACCGGGCGCAGCGATCCGACCGCCGCGGTCGAGGCGCTGGCCGCCGGCGCCGACGACTGGATCGCCAAGCCGTTCTCCTTCGATGTCCTGGCAGCGCGGATCGACCGGATCATGGCGCGATCGGCGCGTCTCGCGGATCTGAAACGGTCCAACGCGACGCTCGACGCCCGCATCGCGCGACGGGCGATCGAACTGGGCGAGGCGCGTGCCGAGCTCGCCGTCAGCCAGGCCGATCGGACGCGGCTTCTCGCATCGATCCAGGCGCTGAGCGAGGAGGTCGATCGGCTCAGCGGGTCCAGTGCCGCCAGCTGAACCAGCCGACGATCCCGACCGAAATCGTGACGCACACCCCCAGGATCGCCTCGAACGCCCAGGGTTCCTTGGCATAGGGCAAACCTTCGACGTTCATGCCGTACAAACCGGTCAGGAACGTCAGCGGCAGGAACACCATCGCCGCGATCGCGATCACCAGGCTGCGCTGGTCGATCAGTTCGCCGCGCAGGTCGGTCAGCGTTTCGTGCATCAGGCCTGCGCGTTCGCGAATCGCCTCGACCTCTTCGGCCATGCGCGCGGCGCGATCGGCGGCGGAGGACAGGTGCACGCGGTCGTCATCCTGCAGCCAGCCGGCCGGAAGCGCGGCGAGCTTCTCGAGCGCGGCGCGCTGCGGGTTAAGGAAGCGGCGATAGCCGATCGCTTCGACGCGTGCCCGGTTCACACGCTGCCGCAGGCGAAACGCGCGGACCGCTTCGATCTGGGTTTCACACACGTCTAGCCGGTCGCCCAGATCGGCGACGACGGGATCGAGCTCTTCAGTGATCGTCGTCGAGAATTCGGCGATCAGGTCGCCGGGATCGAGGATGCGGCCGGCCGCGACCGCGCGCTTCACCGTCTCCAGCGCCTTCAACTGACGCCGCATGACGGTATAGACATGGCCGGCGCTGGCGAAGATCCGGACCGATGCCAGCAGATCGCTGCCCATATCGGCCTCGGTCAGACCGCGCAGATTGATGAGCGCGCCATCGTCCATCGGGGTGCACCGCGGACGGGTTTCGGCGGCGACCAGCCCTTCGATCACGTAATCGGGCAATTTCGCTTGTTCGCTCAACCAGGCGCGCGCACGCTCGTCCGACACGCACAGATGAACCCAGACGAAGTCGGCGGCAGCGGCCGGTGCGTCATCGAGTGCGACGTCATCGACCTGTCCGTCGCGAATGGCATAAGCGAAGCCGCTCATCGTCGTGTCTCTACCCACAAGGTCAGCCCGGGTTCCGCGTCCGCAGGGACCGGCTCAGCGACCCGCACCGCATCGGCGCGTGCGCGATCCAGGATCGCAGGCGCGACGTCGGGGGCATGATGGATCCGGTCCGCCAGCGCCAGCAGGCGGGCATCGCGCAGGGTCAGGGTGTCGGGATCGTCCGTCACGACCAGGGTTTCCAGCCGGCGCGCGACCGTGCCGGCATCCGCCAGCCAATCCTCGACCGCCATCGGGTCGGCCAGCGGATCGAGTGGGCCGCCCAGGGCGAGCGCCGCACCGATCGCCCGCCGCCGGTCGCCGCCATCGGGCCAGCGTGCCCGCATCGCGGCGCGTGCTGTCTGCAACCCCTTTGCCAGCGCGCCCAGCCCCGCCGGCAACAGCGCCTCCAGCCGCTGGCGCAGCGCCGCAGCGAGCCCCGCCGACACGCCACCCGTGCCGACCGCGACCAGCACGTCGCCGCGTTCGATGATCGCTGGCAGGGTGAAGTCGCACAGGTCGGGTCGGTCGACGACGTTGACCAGCAGTCCGCGGGCCTTCAGCCGAGCGACCGCGGCGTCGTCTTCGACGACTATCGCCAGCGCAGCGTCGGTCGCATCCTCACCCACGATCCGCGCTCCGGCACGCTCGAGCAATCGCCGCTTCGCGTCTGCCGCTTCGCCGTCGCCGATCAGCACGACGGCACGGTTGGCCAGCCGGACGAAGATCGGGAGGCTGTGCAAGCTCACGCCTCGACCGTCACCCGGGCGAAAGCCGGGGTCCATGGTAGCGCTGGATGACGGACGTAAAACACGAAGCTACACCAATGCGGCCCGGCGGACCCCGGCTTTCGCCGGGGTGACGGCATAGGGCGGGGCTTGGCTGCGGCTTTCAAAGCCAGTCCGGCACCCGCTCCGCACCCATCACCGTCTCGGCAGCGATACGATCGGCGACCACCGCGTAGCGACCGCCATCGACCAGCACCTCGGGCACCAGCGCGCGGCTGTTGTAGGTCGACGCCATCGTCGCACCATAGGCGCCGGCGGTGCGAAAGATCGCAAGATCGCCGCTCTGCACGCGATCGATCTCGCGATTCTTGGCAAAGGTGTCCCCGCTTTCGCAGACCGGGCCGGCGATGTTCGCGGTCATCCGCCCGCCGTCGGCCTCGACCGCCACGAAGTCGTGAAACGCATCGTACAGCGCCGGGCGGGCGAGGTCGTTCATCGCCGCATCGACGATGACCCAGGGATCGCCGACGCCCGGCTTCACCCAGATGACCTTCGTCAGCAGAACGCCGGCATTGCCTGCGATCACGCGGCCGGGTTCGAACATCAGCGTGACGCCCCAGTCCTTCGTAACCCGCGCAACCATCGCGCCAAGTTCGGCAGGCGAGGGGAAAACGTCGCCCGGCTTGTACGGCACACCGAGCCCGCCGCCGAGGTCGACGTGCGTGATCATATGTCCCCGCGCCCGCAGTTCGGCGACCAGTTCGCCGATGCGGACATAGGCCTGCTCCAGCGGCGCCAGGCTCTGCAACTGGCTGCCGATATGGATGGCGACACCGCGCAGGTTCAGGCCGTCGAGCGGGGCCAGACGGTCGAAGATCGCGACCGCATCGCTGATCGCGACGCCGAACTTGTTCTCCGCCTTGCCGGTCGAGATCTTGGCGTGGGTGCCGGCATCGACGTCCGGGTTGACCCGCAGGACCGCCGGTGCACGCTGACCGCGCTTGGCGGCGAGCGCGGCGAGGACGCTGCCTTCTTCCTCAAGCTCCAGGTTGAACTGGCCGATCCCGGCGTCGAGCCCGGCGTCCAGCTCCGCCACGGTCTTGCCCACGCCGGAAAAGACGATGTCGGCAGGCTTCATGCCGGCTGCCAGTGCGCGCCGCATCTCGCCGACCGATACGACGTCTGCGCCATAGCCCATGTTCGCCATGATCCGCAGCACGGCAAGGTTCGGGTTGGCCTTGATCGCATAGGCCAGATGGACTTTCCCGGCCTTTTCCATCCCGTCGCGGAAGGCGCGCGCATGGCGTTCGAACGTGCGGCGCGAATAGACGTAGACGGGGGTGCCGACCTCGTCCGCGATGCGGGTCAGGGGCACGTCTTCGGCATGGAGCACGCTGTTCTGGGGAGCAAAATCGTCCATCGTCTCACTTCGGCGGAAGGTCGAAATCATCGCGCGCGCGCTTGTCGCTCGTCTGCTGCAGGTCGTCACCGCGCCGCGGTCGCGCCTGGACCGGCGGTTGCATCAGGTCGGTCGCGGTCGGGGTGGCGGTGGCGCCATAGGGTTTGACCGGCAGCGATTGGCCCGGCGCGGGTTTCAGGTCCCCCCGCGAACCGCACGCCGCCAGTGCGAACAGCCCGATCGCGACCAGATACCTCATGCCTCGCTCTCCCGTGCGGCGCGTGCTGCGGCGATCGCCGCGCGGACCCGGTCGGGCGCCGTACCGCCAAAGCTCTTGCGACTGGCGACCGAGGCGTCGACGGTCAGCACGTCATAGACCCGCGCATCGATCCGCGCGTCGATCGCGGCCAGCTCCTCGATCGGCAGTGCATCGAGTTTCACGTGGAGCGCCTCGGCGCGCGCGACCGCGCGACCGGTGACGTGATGCGCCTCGCGAAACGGCAGCCCCGCCTCACGCACCAGCCAGTCGGCCAAGTCGGTCGCGGTGGCGAACCCGGCTTCCGCCACGGCGCGCATCCGGTCGGTGCGGAACGTCGCGCTCTCGACCATGCCGGTCATCGCCGCGATCGACAGCGCCAGCAGCGAATGACATTCGAACACCGGCGGCTTGTCGTCCTGCATGTCTTTCGAATACGCCAGCGGCAGGCCCTTCATCGTGATCATCAGGCCCGTCATCAGCCCGACGATTCGCCCCGAATGCCCGCGCACCAGCTCGGCCGCATCCGGATTGCGCTTCTGCGGCATGATCGAGCTGCCGGTCGACCATTGATCGCTCAGAGATACGAAGCCGAACGGCTGCGAGGCCCAGAGGACGAATTCCTCGGCCAGCCGGCTCAGGTGCAAGGCGCACTGGCTGGCGCTGGTGAGATATTCGATCGCGAAGTCGCGGTCGCTGACCGAATCGAGGCTGTTGGTCGTCGGCCCGTCGAAACCCAGTGCGGCCGCCGTCATCTCGCGATCGATCGGAAAGCCGGTGCCCGCCAGCGCCGCTGCGCCGAGCGGGCAGCGATTGAGCCGGGTGCGGGCGTCGGCAAAGCGCGATCGATCGCGCGCGATCATGTCGTGATACGCCATCAGGTGATGGCCCAGCGTCACCGGCTGCGCGCTCTGCAGATGCGTGAAGCCTGGCATCACCGACTGCGCCTGTTCGTCGGCGCGCGCGATCAGCGCATCGAGCAGCGCGCCCAGCGCTACCATCGTCTCGTCGATCGCATCGCGTACCCACAGGCGGAAATCGGTCGCGACCTGGTCGTTGCGGCTGCGTGCGGTGTGGAGGCGGCCGGCGGGTGCCCCGATCGCGTCGGCCAGCCGTGCCTCGGTCAGCATATGGATGTCTTCGAGTGCCAGATCCTCGGGCACGCCATTGGCGGCGTAATCGTCGGCAACGGTTTCCAGCCCCGCGGTGATCGCGTCGGCATCCGTGCGCGAGACGATGCCGGTTTCCGCCAGCATCGCGACATGCGCCTTCGATCCTGCGATATCCTGTCGCCACATTTGCTTGTCGAACGGGATCGAGGCATTGATCGCGCGCATGACCGCCGAGGGCCCTTCGGCGAACCTGCCGCCCCACATGCTGTTGGAGGAACTCATGCGCGTATCGCTTTACCCTGTCATCCTGGCGGCCCTGCTGACCGCGGGTTGCGATAGGCAATCGAGCGCCCCCGCACAAGAAAACGTCGCTACCGCCGCCGCAAGCCCCGACGAGGTCAGCCCGGACGAGGTCGCACCCTCGAACGACACCGCGCCCGCCGCCACCGCGCGCGAGGTCGATCGCAGCCACAAGGGCGAAGTCGCGCCGGCCAACTCGTTCGCCGACCTGACCGGCAAGACGGGCTCGATGGCCGACTTCAAGGGTAAGCCGGTGCTGCTCAACCTGTGGGCGACATGGTGCGCGCCGTGCGTGAAGGAACTGCCGACGCTCGACGCGCTGGCCAAGCGCGAGGCGGGCAAACTGGCGGTCGTCGCACTCAGCCAGGACATGGACGCCGCCAAGGTCGCGCCGTTCGTGAAGGGTAAGGGGATCGCGGCGCTCGACGTGCGGACGGACGAAAAGATGGCGTGGATCCCGAAGATCACGCCGACGCTGCCGACGACGATCCTCTATGGCTCCGACGGGCGCGAGATCTGGCGGATGGTCGGCGACTATGACTGGACCGGCGCCGGGGCGGCGAAGCTGCTGGCCGAGGCGAAGTAACTTTCCCCTCCCTGGCAAGGGAGGGGCGTTTTTAAGGAGCCACCCGCCGCACGGTCAGCACCTTGACCGGCGGTTCGAGCATTTCGCCCTTCATCACGCCTTCGCCCTTCGTCGGCGATCGCGGCGAATTCCAGATCGTCTTGACCACGTCCATCCCCTCGACCACGCGGCCGAACACCGCGAAGCCGGGGTCGTCAGGCTTGGCGTCCAGCCCGGTCATGTCGCCGACGACGATCGAGAAATCGGCGGTCGCCGTGCCGGGGGCGAGGCGCGCCATCGAGATGGCGCCGTCGGTATGGGTGAGACCGGTCTTCGATGTCGGCTCATGTGCGATCCCCGGATACCGCTTCGCCATGTCGCGCTGCCCGGCCTGGATCAGCCCCGCGTTCCACGGCAGTTTCATCGACCGGTAGAATGTGATCCCGTCGAGCCGCCTGGCATCGACGTACCGCAGGAAATTGGCGGTGGTGACCGGCGCGCGGTCCTTCTCCAGCGCGAGGGTGATCGGGCCGGCGGTGGTGGTCATGACGACCTTTACCGTCGCCGGGGCGGGTGGCGGCGTGGGGGTGGCTACGGGCGCCACCTGCAACAATGCGGATAGGATCAAAGACACCATCGACTACCCTCTCGATTCGTCATTCCCGCGAAGGCGGGAATCCATTCTGGCCGAACTTAGTCATTCTCACGGCGCTCAGCGACTATTGATTCCCGCCTTCGGGGTCCCCGCAAAGTAATACTTTTCGGGGTGCCCCTCCGCGGGAATGTTCGGTGGTCAGATCAACGCCAGCTCGCTCAGCTTGCCCACCAGCGTCGCCGGCATCGCCGACAGGCCTTCCGCCCCGCCGCCCAGATCGACCGGGGCGTCGGCATCCTCCAGATAGCGCCAGCCCTGATGCGCGCGTTTGCCCCGCGGCTGGACCGGGATCAGTTCGCGTCCCAGCCGGATCGCGATGCGCCCGCCGTCGGCCTCGCCGAAGCCGATGATCGGCGATCGCGCGACCAACTGATGCTTTATGATCCAGTATAGCGATCCTTGGCCGACGATCTCCTCGTGCCGCTTGGGCAGGTAGCGCGTCGTCAGCAACAGGCCGGTGCCCTCCGCCGCCCGCAGTCGCGCGCGTTCTTCCAGCGAGGGCAGGGAATCATGCCCGAAGGCGACTTTGGTCAGATGCAGCGGCATGCGACCCGCATGTGGGTCAGCCCCCCAGCCCCCACAAGGCGGCGAGGCCTAAGAAGCTGAAAAAGCCCAGCGAATCGGTACATGTCGTCACGAACACCGACGACGCGACCGCGGGGTCGACGTCCATCCGGTCGAGCGTCACCGGCACCAGTACGCCGGCCAGCCCGGCGACGATGTTGTTGATGAACAGCGCCAGGCCGAAAACGATCGCCAGGCTGGCATTGCCGAACCAGAAATACGCCCCCGCCCCGACCAGGACGCCCAGCGCCGTGCCGTTGCTGGCGGCGATGCGCAGTTCGCGGAAGATCATGCGCAACGTGTTCGAACTCGTCAGCTGGTTGGTCGCCAGCGCGCGGACGACGACCGCGAGCGTCTGGGTGCCGGCGTTGCCCCCCATGCCGCTGACGATCCCCATCAGCTGTGCGAGCACCGCGAACTTGGCGATGCGGTCGTCGAACAGCCCGACGATGGTCGCGGCGATCATCGCGGTCGGCAGGTTGATAAGCAGCCACGTCAGGCGCGTGCGCACCGTCAGCCGGACGGGTTCGTTGATGTCGCCGTCGCCCGCGCCCGACAGCAGCAGCGCGTCCTCGCCCGCTTCGGCCTGGA